>JBJTHM010000130.1:0-27084 GCA_046094465.1 Rhodoluna sp.
AGGATTGCAAACGCAATTGAAACAAGGCCGACAAGTGAAACAAATCTCGGCCATCTAATTTTCTTTATTAAATGCATGCCGACAAAAGTAAAACTCCAGCAAGAAATCTGCTGGAGTTTTACACATCTCGAATTTACTTCGAGTTATAAACAGTTAGCCAAGTCTTGCTTTTAAATTCTCTGCAAGAGTTGCCATGAATTCATCTGTGGTTTGATAAGCCTGATCAGGTCCAACCAGTAGTGCTAGATCCTTGGTCATCTTCCCCGACTCGACAGTCTTGATAACGACATCTTCCAAAGTTTCAGCAAACTGCAAAACCTCAGGCGTGTTATCTAGCTTGGCTCTGTGCATAAGGGCTCTCGTCCAAGCATATATAGATGCAATCGGGTTAGTGCTAGTTTTCTTTCCCGCCTGCCAGTCGCGATAGTGACGGGTCACAGTGCCGTGAGCAGCTTCGGCAAGTGCTGTCTTACCATCTGGGGTGGTCAAGACACTGGTCATCAAACCAAGTGAACCAAAACCCTGCGCCACAGTGTCTGATTGAACGTCACCATCATAATTCTTGCAAGCCCAAACATAGCCGCCCTCCCACTTCAAGGAAGCAGCAACCATGTCATCAATCAAACGGTGTTCGTAGGTCAGACCTTTTTCTTCGAATCTTGCCTTGTATTCACTGTCGAAGACTTCTTGGAAGGCATCTTTGAAAGCGCCGTCGTAAGCTTTCAAAATTGTGTTCTTAGTCGAAAGATAAACCGGATAGTTTCTAGCTAAACCGTAATTGAAGGATGCTCTAGCAAAGTCTCTAATTGAGTCCATATAGTTATACATTCCCATTGCCACTCCACCGGAAGCTGGATAGTCGGCCACGGTCATGGTCTGCGGCGCTGAACCGTCAGCGGGAGTGTATGTGATGGTCACAGTTCCAGCACCTGGGACTTTGAAATCAGTTGCCTTGTATTGATCACCGTGAGCGTGACGACCGATAACAATTGGCTTAGTCCAGCCCGGCACCAGTCTTGGCACATTCGAGATAATGATTGGTTCACGGAAGACCACACCGTCCAAAATATTTCTGATGGTCCCGTTAGGTGATTTCCACATCTTCTTGAGGCTGAATTCTTTGACACGAGCCTCATCAGGAGTAATAGTTGCACACTTCACACCTACGCCGTGCTTTTTTATGGCATTAGCCGCATCAATGGTGACCTGATCATCTGTCTCATCACGATACTGAATGGATAGATCGTAATACTCCAGATCAATATCTAGAAACGGCAGGATCAGAGAATCCTTGATGTTCTGCCAAATGATTCTGGTCATTTCATCGCCGTCAAGTTCAACGACCGTGCCGACAACCTTTATTTTTTGCATGCTAATGCCCTTTTATTTCTCTAAGTGGATATGAGTTAAGCCTAGACGAGAGAATCCCGCCAGGCCTTATGCATCTTGGCAAACTTGCCGGTTCCCGCAATCAGCGTAGCCGGTGAGTCGTCCTCAATAATCTCTCCATGCTCCATCACGATTACTCGATCGGCAATCGAAACGGTGGAGAGCCTGTGGGCGATGATTATCGCCGTTCTGCCCTTGAGTAGCGTCTGTAAGCCCTGCTGCACCATGCGTTCGCTAGGAATATCCAGTGAACTGGTAGCCTCATCCAAAATCAGCACCGTTGGGTCAGCAATAAAAGCTCTGGCAAAGGAGATTAGCTGACGCTGACCAGCAGAAACCCTCCCACCGCGCTTATTGACATCAGTGTCATAGCCATCAGGCAGGCTGAGAATAAACTCATGTGCTCCAACGGCTTTGGCAGCTGCCTCAATTTCCGATTTTGTAGCATCTGGCTTTCCAAGTGCGATATTCTCTCCAACGGTTCCGCTGAAGAGGTATGCCTCTTGAGTCACCATAACTACGGCTTGACGCAACTGCTCATCAGAGAGTTCTCTAAGATTCACGCCATCAAGAGATACGGTTCCCTCTGACGGGTCATAGAATCTTGAGATTAGTTTTGACAGGGTAGATTTTCCAGCACCGGTGGTGCCAACCAGAGCAACAGTCTGACCAGCTGCAATCTCAAGTTCAAATTTCGGTAGCACCACTTTACCGTTGGAGTAGGCGAACTGGACATCGTGGAAATTGATCTTGCCCTTATAAGCATCCATTGAAGTGGGGTCAGTTGGCTCGGCAACAGAAGGCTCTTCTTCTAAAACACCAGAAATCTTTTCTAGTGCTGAGTTCGCTGACTGATAGGCGTTATAGAACATCGCCAAGTTTTCCATTGGGTCGTAGAAACTTCTCGCATACAAAATACAGGCCATCAGAACACCAATGCCCAGATCCCCATCAAGTACTCGAACTCCACCCCAGAGCAACACGAAAGCCACCGTGATGTTACCAATCATGATTAGCCCTGGATCATAAATACCAAAGAGCTGAATCACCTTAGCGTTCACCGAACGATAGTCCTCAACTAGGTTATTGTAGGTTTCTTCATTGCGCTTTTCCTTACGGAAAGCCTTCACCGCACGAATACCAGTCATCGTCTCGACGAAGTGAACGATTAGTTTGGCAGAGGCAACTCTGGTCTTGCGGTAGTTGATTCGAGTGTTCTTCTGGAACCATCTGGTCAAGAAAAACAGCGGGATAAAGCTAACCAGCATAATAAGGAATGAATTTGGGTCAAGGGTCACCAGAGCAATGGCTGTGAAGGTCATGAACAGAATTCCGGAAACCATCTCATTACCACCGGAATCTAGAAGTTCCGAAATGGAATCCAGATCGCTGGTTTGTCTGGCAATTACTCTTCCCGAGGTGTATGTCTCGTGAAACTCGATGGACAGATTCTGCGTGTGGCGGAACAGCCTTCTTCTCAAACCAAACATGATGTCCTGATTTACTCTGGCGGCAAATCTCATAAAGAAGGCAATCGTCACACCGGCAATAATCGTGGTGAGAAAAAATAGTCCCACCATCCAATAAAGAGTGTTGAAATTACCCTCGAGAGCATCAGGTAATGCTCTATCCAAAATCAAGGCGATAATCCAAGGGCCAGCCACTCGAAGAGCTTGGCTCGTAATTACCAGAGCCAGGCTGATAAACAGTCTTGCCCGAACTGGCTTGACTATCTCGCTGAGGAGTTTCAGGCTTCGCTGCCTGATACGTTTCTGCTCCTCTTTATTGAGGTGAATCTTCTCTTCGTTTTGAACTCCGTGCATGCTCATTACTTGGCCACCTCAATCAACTTGCCGGCAGCGTCGAGGCTGGAAATCACATAGCGGTAGTGTTCATTTGAAGCCAACAGGTCACTGTGCTTGCCAACTGCAGTTATTTTGCCATCCTGCAGCAGTGCCACACGATCAGCTAACTGAACCGTTGATGGACGGTGGGCAACTATCAGTGCTGTGGTTGCTTTCAGCACTGTTCGCAGAGCATCCTCAACCATGGCCTCGGTATCAACATCCAGCGCAGACAGCGGATCATCCAGAACTAACACTGCTGGTTTTGCTGCCACCGCTCTAGCCAAAGCCAAGCGCTGTCTTTGACCGCCGGATAGCGAAAGACCTTCTTCACCAATTCTGGTATCCAAACCATCCGGTAGATCATAGGCAAATTGTGCTTGGGCGATTTCCAAGGCCTGCTTGAGATCTTCTTCGGTTGAATCAGGTCTTCCCAACAGGACGTTGTTTCTTACCGAGTCGCTAAACAGTGTTGAATCTTCGAAGGCCATCGCGATGTGACTGCGTAACTCTTCTCGGGAGAAATCTCTGATGTCAACTCCATCTAATTTCACCGAACCCTGAGTGACCTCATAAAGTCTTGTCGCCAGAGCAGTCAAAGAAGTCTTACCGCAACCGGTAATTCCGATCAGGGCAATTGATTCACCAGGTTCAATTTCTAGGTCAATCCCGTTTAGTAAATCGGGTTGATCCTTTGGTGCATCCTGATAGCGGAAGTGCACATTTTCAAATGTTAGCCTGCCGATTGGCTTAGCCAAGCTCTTCGGCTTTTCAGGATCTGCGATATCCACCTTCGTATCAATCACCTCAAAGAAACGCTCGACAGCGGTTCTGGCATCAATGGTCATAGCCAAAAGGAATCCGATTGAGTCAATTGGCCAGTGCAGCACACGTGTGGTCACAATGAACGCTGAGAGGGCTCCCAGAGTTAGTTCACCCTGAGCAATCTGACCAATACCAATAATCAAACAGATACCGAGAGCAATATCCGGAATGGTTGAGAAGTAGAACCAGAGGTTGGAATCCATTCTGGCTTTTTTCAACTCGGTGTCTCTAAGTCGCAGTGCATCGCGCGCAAACTTATCGGTGATAAAGCCGCCCCGGCCAAAGCTTTTTAGCACTCTGATGCCGTGCACGCTTTCTTCAACAGCGGTGGCAAGATCTCCAGCCTGGTCCTGACTCAATCGGGCTGGGATTTGATACTTCTTTTCGAATTGAAAACCTAAAACCCAAAGCGGTGACATGATGACCAAAAATACTGTTGCCAAAATCCAGTTGTATGAATACAGAACGGCAAAACCAATCACGATGGTCAGGATGTTAGCGACCAGCAAAACCAATCCAAAGGAGAGCCAACGTCTAATCATGCTCAAATCACCTGAGGCACGTGAAAGTAGCTGTCCACTTGGCCACTTGTCATGGAAAGCAACTGGCAAATCTTGCAATTTCGCATACAGAGTTCTTCGCAGACCTGCCTCGACATGGGTGCCGGGAGTTAGCACCAGCCAGCGGCGCAACAGCACCATGGTGGCTTCAAGTAAACCCATCCCCAAGATGGCCAGCACAGCAAATAGCAAAATTTCAAATGTTCCACCCTTTAGACCATCGACTAGGTTACGCAGGAACTGTGGAATTGCAAGTGCGAAGATGTGCCCCAGTAGCGCAGCCACGATACCCAAAATGATTCTGGGCAGGGCCGACTTGGCATAGGGGAAGATCCGCAAAAGGGTGCGGATAGTGCCTTTTTTCTGCGTAGTAATTTCTGATACCTCTTGAACGTCGTTGTCCGTGGCAAATCAAGCCACAAAGCCTTTCAGTCTATCTCGAACAGGTAGGCTATATGTGGCTTAACCCCATTTAACCCGCAAAATCAATCCCAAAAGGAGAAAAACATGGCTCGCCACGGCAAGATTTCGGTTATCGGTTCAGGTTTCTATGGAACCACAACAGCCCAACGTTTAGCAGAATACGACATTTTTGAAACTGTTGTGCTGACCGACATTCTTGAAGGTAAGCCTGAGGGCGTAGCCCTGGATATCAACCAGTCCAGATCCATCGAAGGTTTCGAAACCAAAGTTGTCGGTGCCACCACAACTCCAGATGGAGCTGGTTATGAGGCCATTTCTGGAAGCGAAATCGTAATCATCACCGCCGGTCTTCCTAGAAAGCCTGGCATGAGCCGAATGGATCTCCTTGAAGTCAACGCTGGCATCGTTGGTGGAGTTGCTAAAAACATTGCTAAGTATGCACCTGATGCTGTGATCTTGGTTGTTTCTAATCCACTCGATGAGATGACCGCTCTAGCTCAGAAGGCATCAGGTTTTCCAAAGGAGCGTGTAATCGGTCAGGCTGGAGTCCTAGACACCGCTCGCTTCACCCACTTTGTTGCTGAGGAAACATCAGCACCGGTGTCAAGCGTAAAGACCCTAACTCTTGGTTCTCACGGTGAAACCATGGTTCCAGTTCCTTCGGTTTCAACCATGAACGGTAAACCAATCAGCGAGGTGCTCGGTGAAGAAAAAGTTGCTGAACTTGTTGAAAGAACCAGAAACGGTGGAGCAGAAATTGTCGCACTACTAAAAACTGGTTCGGCATATTACGCACCTAGTGCAGCAGTTGCCAGAATGGCCAAGGCTGTTCATGAAGACAGCGGCGCAGTATTCCCAGTCTGTGCCTGGGTTGATGGAGAGTTTGGAATCTCAGGTGTCTACCTCGGTGTCGAGGCGAAACTCGGCAAGGGTGGTATCAAAGAAGTTGTTGAGACCCCACTGACTGAAAGTGAATTAGAGGCCCTGAAGGTCGCCGCCGAAGCTGTTCGAGCTAAGCAAGCAGATATCGCCAACCTCTAGTGATAGAAGTGGCGCTCGCCGGTGAAAAACATCGGCAGGTTAGCCTCTTTAGCGCATTGAACAACTTCTGCATCATTTTGTGATCCCCCCGGCTGGACCACGGCCCTGATACCGGCATTGATTAGAACCTCTAGTCCATCTTTGAATGGGAAGAACGCATCGCTGGCCGCAACAGACCCAGCTGCACCGATGATTCCTCGTTGAACAGCAAGGCGACAGGAATCGACTCGATTGACCTGGCCCATACCGATTCCAATTGACGCACCGTTCTTAGCCAAAAGTATGGCATTAGATTTCACAGCACGAACGGCCCGCCAGGCAAACTCAAGATCAGCCATGGCTTGCTCATCAGGGAGTGTGCCGGTTACCAACTTCCAGTTGGCCGAACTCATCGAATCAAAGTTATCTGACTCTTGAACCAAAAAGCCGCCTGAAATCTGCTTGATTTCATGAGTTTCTCTGGAGTAGTTTTTTGGCAGTTCTAAAATCCTCAGGTTCTTCTTACGATCGATCAGCAGTCGCAGTGCCTCAAGCTCAAAGCCTGGGGCAATCAAAACCTCGGTATAGATCGGAACTAGGTTTTTAGCCATCTGCAAGGTAACAGTCCGGTTGGCCGCCACTACCCCACCGAAAGCGCTCTTCTCATCACAGAGAAATGCCGCCGAGTGTGCATCCGCGATTGGGTCAAGTGAATCTTTAGGCGCAATAGCTATTCCACAGGGATTAGCGTGCTTGATGATCGCCACTGCTGGTTCATTGAAGTCGTAGGCTGCACGAACCGCAGCATCGGCATCAACGTAGTTGTTAAAAGACATCTCTTTGCCGGCATGCTGTTTAGCCTGAGTGATGCCGTTGACAGCAGATGGCGCTACGTTTCGATAAAGTGCTGCCGCCTGATGAGCGTTCTCACCGTAACGCAGAACGGAAACCAGGTTCGCCTCAATCTCAATCTCCTGCGGGAATCCTGGGTTTTTCAATTCGGCTTGCTGAGCTTTATCAGACAGTGTCTTATCTTCAACCTCAGCAACAAACCAGTTGGCTACCGCAGTGTCGTATCTTGCTGTGTGTGAGAAGGCTGTTGCTGCTAACTCACGGCGATATTTTAGTGTCGTGCCACCTTCTTGAATATTCGCAATCACCTCCTGGTAACTTGCTGGGTCAACAACTATTGCCACATTGGCAAAATTCTTAGCAGCAGCGCGGACCATGGCTGGACCACCGATATCTATCTGCTCAACCACCTGATCACCTTTAGCCCCCGCCGCTACTGTCTGAACAAATGGATACAAATTGACCACAACCAGTTCAAAAGGTTCAATGCCAAGCTGCCTCAGTTGCTCTTCATGATTTACTAAACGCAGGTCAGCCAAAATACCACCGTGGATTGCTGGGTGCAGTGTTTT
Source organism: Rhodoluna sp. (assembly GCA_046094465.1). GTDB lineage: Bacteria > Actinomycetota > Actinomycetes > Actinomycetales > Microbacteriaceae > Rhodoluna. Next base: position 7,486 of record JBJTHM010000130.1, read on the forward strand.
CACCCTGCCATCCAACGCTTCAGCGAAACCGGTGACCTCGGAAACTTCAGTTACCGAAACACCGGCATCACGAATAGTTGCCGCAGTTGACCCAGTCGATACGATCTTTACTCCAGAAACTTCCAATGCCTTAGCAAAATCGACTAAGCCAGTTTTATCGCTGACCGAAATCAAAGCGCGACGAATGGCAACTCTATCTCTGTGGCGATAATCCGCTGCGGTGTCATCTGAGGAGCTGGCCATAATCTTTCCTTTGCTAAACCAAAACTATTTTCTTCAAAGCGATATCTTCCACGGTCTTCACCAAAAGTTCCCGCTCTGAAACCTTGATTCTTTCATGCAGTGAATCTTCCGTATCATTTGGTTCAATCGGAACTTCCTGCTGAACCAATATCTCCCCAGTATCTACTCCCTCATCCACCTTATGAATGGTGACACCGGTAACCTTGGCCCTCGCAGTTAGGGCATCACGCACCGCGTGCGCGCCTGGAAAATTAGGCAGCATGGACGGGTGGGTGTTTATAAGTTTTCCCTTTAGCGGTTCCACAAACTCTTTCGGAAGAATCTTCATAAAGCCAGCTAGGACAACAAGATCAGGCTGGTGATAAAGCACATTGGCTAAAAGCTTCTTCGCCCACTCTGCTCTGGAGGAGAATCGTTCCGGCTCAACAATAAAAGTGTCAACCCCATACAGCTGCGCGTAGGCTAACCAGCGGCATCCTTATCTGAACCCACAGCGACAATCTTCGCTGGATAGAGCGGATTTTCACATTGCTTTAGTAGGGCTAAGAGATTGGATCCGCTGCCTGATATGAGTACGACAACAGAGAACACCTCTTTATTTTAGCCTTCGCACCTTCTGAACCAGTTCTGTATCCACGGCATCTGGCCGAGCACTGAAAAAAGCGGCCACGGCACTAACCACACCAACTTCAATAAAGGTCACCAAGAAGATCTGCCAGAGGGAAATCCCAACCTCGCTCATTCGAGCAGGTCCTATGCTTCCCGAGGCAAGATCAGCCAGAATGAGCATCTCGGTGGCGGCGACTAAACCAACCCCAATACCAAGAGCTAGGGCCTCAGAGGTTGCCGAGGCGTAGTTGAATCTGAGTTCAGTGGTGAAAGGTTTGACTAAGAGTGTGGCAAAAAATGCAGCCAGCAGAGGGATAAGCACAAAGGCTATCGCCATGCTGTCGATTTTGGCAGGTAACACTGTCAGCAGGGGAATTGCCGGTAGTGGCCCTAGTTCAACCGCTAGCGGAGAAACAGCGGATCCTGCACCAACGCTGAAACCAACTCCGGTAAGCCAACTCATGCCATAGATAATCAAGTTAGGCATTAGGGCTAATTGCCCCAGGCTAATTACTAAAGTTCCAAGGAAAGACAGTTGCAAGCCTTGGTAGAGCTTTATCGCCTCGACCCAGTTCAGAGCAATCAGAACGCTCACGGCTATCGCCGAGAATGCTGCCATAGTAGCCACCACCGCAGTTCCCGCCCTAAGTGCCGGTGAGATTAATGGCCTGATGCTCCAGGGCAGCCGATCAATTTGTCGCTGAGTGAAATTACGCAACCTAGATCTGAGTTGTCCTTCAAATTCTGCTGGTGCAAAAACAGAACTAGCAATCACCACCGCGCTAAAAAGCGCCACTGGAATAAAAACTCCCTGCCAGTCTTGCACCCGAATAAGTTTGCTAGCCGAGGTAGCTGTGGCACCAAATGCAACCAGTGCATATGTGGCTATTGCTCCCGCCCAAGAAAAGCCCAGATACTCCTGCTCGGCAATTTTCTTACCAACCCGGTATTGCAACCACAGAAGGAGGAAGGCAAAACCGAGCGGAACTAGCGTGAACTGATAAGCCGGAACGGTGACATTTGCTATACGACCCGCGGCAAATTCGATTGGCACAAAATTTGCATTCAACCAAATTCGGGATGTAGTTTGCAAAACGGTTGTGAAACTAGATCCAGTTGTCTGTTCAACCAACCAGCTGATGAAGTTAATCAGAAAGATGCCGACGTAGCCGACGGCAACCACGAGAGAGGTTTGAACTACTCCCTGAATTGCCGCCTTTATTCGCATGAACTAAAGGTTAGCGATAACTTCTCGCATTAGCGCTGCAGTCTCGCTAGGTGTCTTGCCGACTTTCACCCCGACAGCCTCAAAAGCTTCCTTTTTAGCCTGCGCTGTTCCCGCTGAACCAGAAACGATTGCACCAGCGTGGCCCATAGTCTTACCTTCAGGAGCTGTAAACCCTGCAACGTAGGCCACCACGGGCTTGGTGACGTTCTGCTTGATGTAGGCGGCTGCTTTCTCTTCGCTGTCTCCACCGATTTCACCAATCAAAACAATTGCCTTGGTTTCAGGATCTGCTTGGAAAGCAGCTAGTGCATCAATGTGCGTTGTGCCAATTATTGGGTCACCACCGATACCTATTGCCGTTGAGATACCAATCTCTTTTAGCTCAAACATCATCTGGTAGGTCAAAGTTCCTGACTTACTAACCAAACCGATTGGTCCCGCTCCTGAGATATTCCAAGGAGTAATACCTGCGTTAGATTTTCCAGGGCTGATGATTCCTGGACAGTTTGGTCCAATGATTCTGGTCTTAATACCCTTGGAGCAACTGTATGCCCAGAAACTAGCCGAGTCGTGAACCGGGATACCTTCGGTGATTACCACTGCAAGTTCAATCTCTGCATCGATTGCCTCCATCACCGCAGATTTGGCAAAAGCTGGTGGCACAAATATCACCGAAACGTTAGCACCGGTTTCGCTCATCGCCTCGGCAACTGTTCCAAAAACTGGAAGCAGTGTGCCATCAACATCTACTCTTTCACCAGCTTTTTTTGGATTCACTCCACCGACAATATTTGATCCACCGGCAAGCATTCTTCTGGTGTGCTTCATTCCCTCTGAGCCAGTCATACCCTGGACGATGATTTTGCTGTTTTTATCTAAGAAAATTGACATCTAAATAATCCCTACCTGTTTGCGAGTTCTGCTGCCTTGTCGGCTGCCTCATCCATGGTGTCAACCACTGTGACCAGTGGGTGATTTGCATCGGCAAGAATCTTCCTGCCTTCGGCAACGTTATTTCCATCCAGTCGAACAACCAGTGGCTTGGTTGCCGCCGAACCAAGGGTATTTAGTGCCCCAACAATTCCATTGGCAACAGCATCACAGGCGGTAATGCCACCGAAGACATTCACAAATACACTTTTCACCTGTGGGTCGTTCAAGATAACATCTAGACCGGCAGCCATCACTTCAGCCGAAGCGCCACCACCGATATCTAAAAAGTTAGCTGGCTTGACTCCTCCACGCCGCTGTCCTGCGTAAGCAACCACATCAAGGGTTGACATCACCAAACCTGCACCGTTACCGATGATGCCGACCTCACCGTCGAGTTTGACGTAGTTAAGATCGGATTCTTTAGCCTTGGCTTCCAGCGGATCAAGTGCGTCACGCTCAAGATTTTCGCGCTGGTGGCGGAACTCGGCATTGTCATCAAGCGAAACCTTGCCATCAAGAGCGATGATCTCACCGTCCTTACTCAAAATAAGTGGGTTGACTTCAACCAGAGTTGCATCCTCTTTTACGAATACTTCATATAACTTCACAAAAACTGGAGCAACCTTATTGGCTATCTCTTCGCTAAAGCCTCCAGCAAGAGCAATCTCTTTTGCTTTAGCTAGATCAATTCCAGCCATAGCATCAATATTTATTTTGGCTAGAGCCTCCGGTCTTTCCTCAGCAAGTTGCTCAATTTCCATTCCACCTTCAACGCTGCAGAGCGATAGGAATGTTCGGTTACTTCTATCCAGTAACACTGAGAAGTAATACTCTTTATCGATTGCTGCTCCCTGAGCAATCATCACCCGGTTCACCTTGTGGCCTTTGATGGTTAGTTTCAAAATGTCTTCGGCCGCTTGGAAGGCCTCATCAGGAGTCTTGGCTAGCTTCACTCCACCAGCTTTTCCTCGACCACCGGCCTTAACCTGCGCTTTGACAACGACAACTCCACCGATGGCTTCGGCTGCTGCCTTAGCTTCTGCTGGGGTATCTGCAATCAGACCCTTTAGAACTGGTACGCCGTAAGCCTCAAAAAGGTCGCGTGCTTGATATTCAAATAAATCCACTTATGATTCCATTCAATAAAAAATGTGCACTAAGAAAATGTGCCAAAGACAAGTTTAGAGCCTCTGAATCGGGGCCACTCGCACCATCAGACGCTTTGTCCCAGCCGACTCGAACCTTATCTCGGCAGTCTGCCTAGCCCCTTCGCCTGAAACCGCAACAACCGTGCCAACCCCGAAATCGTCGTGACTAATCTTTTCACCCACGGCAAGGACCAGTCCCTCATTATTTCTAACCGTGGTGATCTGGTTATTCCAAACCTTCTTCTCCCTGGGGGTATCAGTTACGCTTCTTGGCTTATAGCGCGGCACCTCTTTTTGAGCACCGCGTTGCTCCAGAAGCTCGGCTGGTATATCCATTAGGAAATTAGATGGCATCGTTGAATTCAGTTGCCCAAACAGGGTGCGCTGCAGGGCTAGGGTCAGATAGAGCCGGCTCATGGCTCTGGTAATGCCAACATAAAACAGTCTGCGTTCCTCAGCTAGTCCGCCAGGTTCTTCGAAGGCGCGGATATGCGGCAAAGTGCCCTGCTCTAAACCGGCTATAAAAACCACTGGGTATTCCAGGCCTTTAGCGGTGTGCAGGGTCATCAGCGAGACCTGTCCCGAACCATCATCAATCTCATCCTGTGCTGCCGCCAGAGTGATCTCCGCCAGATAGTCTGCCAATCTTGCCTCTGGATTACGCAATTCATATTCAATAACCTGACCTACCAGAGCATCTAAGTTTTCCACTCTGGCTTCATCCTGCGGGTCACGAGAGATTTCCAGATTGTATTTGTATCCTGAACGAACCAAAATCTCGGTAAGCACTGTTGAAATCTTCTCAGTCTGGCTCATCAGTTCTACGGAGTCTAAGAGGTCGGCAAATTTCTTTATTGCATCAGAAAGTTTTGGTCCAAGACCTAGTTCAGCAACATGTGAAAGCGCTTCACGAAAACTCACTCCTGATTTTCGGGCAAGCTCAGCGATTTTGAGTTCAGTCTTCTCGCCAATGCCTCGACCTGGTTCATTTAGTATTCGACGCAGCGCTTCATCATTTCTTGAATTAGAAATGGCAGTGAGGTAGGCAAGGGCATCTTTGATTTCTTTACGCTCGTAGAACTTCAAGCCACCAATGACCGCGTATGGAACGCGCTGGGATTTCAACTCTGCTTCAATGCTTGGCGTCAGTGCGTTTGTTCTATATAGAATCGCCATCTGCGAGTAATCAATTCCCTCGCGGTGATGCTCAACTATCTGGTCAACAATAAAGCCAGCCTCGTGCCTTTCATCGATGGCAGTAAACTGAACTACTTTTTCTCCAGCTCCAGCATCAGTCCACAGATTCTTCTCTGGGCGATCAAAATTCTTAGCAATCACGGCATTAGCCGCCGAAAGAATGTTCTGAGTCGACCGATAGTTCTGTTCTAACAAAATGGTGTGAGAGTGACTAAAATCTTTGGAAAATTCAGCTATGTTTCTAATATCTGCTCCGCGGAAGGCATAGATTGACTGATCGCTATCACCGACTACAGTGAGCGTTGCTGGCTCAACCATTTCACCGGTTTTTGGATCTGGACTTGTTACCGGTTTAGTCAGTTCACGAATCAATGCATACTGGGCATGATTCGTATCCTGATACTCATCTACTAGCACATGCCTAAATTTCCTCCGATACTGATCAGCTACCTCTGGATGTGATCGGAACAGGTAAACAGTTTCAGCAATCAAATCATCAAAATCAAAGGCGTTGTTGCGACGCTTCTCGACCTCGTAAGAGTAGAACAGTTCCGCAAAGGCCTGCGCCTTAGGGTCTTTTGAATTAGCATTCCCAGCAAAATCATCCGGCCCCTGCAACTCGTTCTTAGCTTTACTGATCACAGCCGCAACCACCTGAGGCTTGAGCTTGTCTATGTCGAATCCCCCTGCTTTGATAAGACGCTTTAGAAGTGCCCTGGTATCCCCAGTGTCATAGACGGTGAAATTTGAATTAGCCCCAAGTTTCTCTGCCTCTCGACGAAGAATCTGGAGGCAGGCAGAGTGAAAGGTTCTAATCCACATTCCTTCGGGATCGCCAACCAGGTGCTTAATTCTTTCCCGCATTTCATTGGCGGCTTTGTTGGTAAAGGTGATGGCCAGAATCTGTGAAGGCCAAGCCTCACGGTTTCCAAGCAAATGCGCGATTCGATGAGTCAGCACTCTGGTCTTACCAGAGCCAGCGCCAGCAACTATTAGTAGGGCAGGTCCTCGGTAACTAACCGCAGCGCGCTGCTGCGGGTTCAACCCGTCTAGTAATGCTGTCTCATTAGCGTTCATAACCTAGTAATCATAATTAGAACCACTGCCATCTCGTAAAACACGCCCAATAAGATCTGGCTGATCCGCAAAAATCCCGTCAACCCCAGTTTCAATAATTCGCAGGAAATACTCCTCGATGCTGGTTTCAGCCTTCTCGGCGGCAGCCGTGTAGGTGAAGATCTGCTTCCCTAGACCATGAACGTTTTCAACCCAACTCGGTTCAGCAAAGAGCATCTCTAGAGAAATTGCTATGCCGTCAAATGAAGCTAAATACTCCTCAGCTTGATCTGCAACCCCTATTTCAAGGAGATAAAAATACTTCGCTGGGATATTTCTCCTAGAAAACTCATCTCTGGTTTCAGCTAGGAGTTCAAAGTTGAATGATTCGATGACCAGTGATCCCAGTATCGGCTGTGTTCCAATTGTGTCAGCAAAAAGCACCGATAACGGGGTGGTGAGGTTCGAAAGATGTGTGCCATCTTTTAACTCGGCAACTATCAGTTTTCCACTCAATGCTTGAAGTTCCATAACTTCAGTTAGTTCTGGAATCTGAAACTGACCATCAAATTTGGCACTACCTGGCCTAAGTTCCGCTAACCGCTCCACGGCTTTGAGTTCTTTGATATCAGCTAGTGAGAGATCCTCGGTGAACCAATCAAAGACTTCTTGAGAGTCAACCGTACCTTTTCGTTGGTAACTAGAAAACTTTGGAAGTGTCGATATATCAGTTGTAGTTGATAAAGCATTTTCATGGCGAATAACCAAAGACTCATCGGCTGTTGCCACAACATCAAATTCAATGCCATCAGCGCCTTGGCTGATGGCTAACTCAAAGGATTCAATTGTGTTCTCTGGTCTATACGCACAGGCTCCACGGTGCCCAATTATCAGCGGTCTATTCACTTGACCAACCTTCGATATGCCTATTCCCACTCAATGGTGCCGGGTGGCTTACTGGTAACATCCAGCACCACTCGGTTTACGCCCTGAACCTCATTGGTGATGCGGTTAGAAATTTTTGCCAGTAGGTCGTAGGGCAATCTTGACCAGTCAGCAGTCATTGCATCTTCACTCGAAACTGGGCGTAGCACAATCGGGTGGCCATAGCTTCGACCATCGCCTTGAACGCCAACCGATCTAACATCCGCTAAAAGCACTACTGGGCACTGCCAGATTTCTGAATCTAAACCGGCGGCAGATAGCTCGGTACGAACTATTTCATCGGCCTGACGCAAAAGATCCAAGCGCTCCTTCGTGATCTCACCGACAATTCGAATTCCCAAGCCTGGTCCTGGAAAAGGTTGTCTACTGACTATTTCCTTGGGTAAACCAAGTTCGTAGCCGATGGCCCTAACTTCATCTTTGAAGAGAGTCCTCAGCGGTTCCACCAGTTCAAACTTGAGATCATCCGGTAACCCACCAACATTGTGATGGCTCTTGATGCCAGCTGTTGCCCCACCGCCGGATTCAACCACATCCGGATAAAGTGTTCCCTGCACTAGAAATCTGATTGGTTGATTATCCAGTTTCGATTCAGCCACAAGTTTTTCCTGGGCTGCTTCAAAAACTCGAATAAATTCTCTTCCGATAATCTTGCGCTTGGTTTCCGGATCCGTCACACCCTTTAGAGCGGTTAGGAATTGATTCTCCGCATCCACAGTGACTAGCCTGATGCCAGTTGCTTCAACATAGTCTTTACTCACCTGCTGAACTTCACCCTCGCGCATCAATCCATGATTGACAAAAACACAAACCAACTGGTCACCGACTGCTTTGTGAACCAGTGCCGCTGCAACAGCTGAATCAACTCCACCGGATAGACCACAGATAACTCTGGCTGAGCCAACCTGGTCTTTTATTCGCTGCACCTGATCTTGAATGACGTTTCCTGAATTCCAATCAGCTGGAATCTTCGCTACCTTGTGTAAAAAGTTATCTAAAACTTTCTGCCCGTATTCAGAGTGCTTCACTTCGGGGTGCCACTGAACACCGTAGATGGCTTTCACTTCGGAACCAAACGCAGCAACCGGTGTTGTTTTGGTGCTGGCAAGAACTTCAAAACCCTGCGGGGCGGCCATGACCTGGTCACCGTGGCTCATCCAGCAAATCTGCTCAAGTGGCTGACTATCCAAAATAGCCTTGGCGGAGATCACCTGCAATTCAGTTGCCCCATACTCCCTGAGTCCCGTCTTATCTACTCGGCCACCAAGAGATTGGGCGAGAATTTGAAATCCATAACAGATCCCTAAAACAGGTATTCCTAAGTCAAGGATTTTGCTATCAAGTTGAGGTGAGTTCTCTTCATAAACACTCGATGGCCCGCCGTAGAGAATTATCGCCAGCGGATTTTTCTCCAGAACTTTTTCAGCAGTGATGTCGTGGTGAACTATTTCACTGTATACGCCAGCTTCTCTAACCCTTCTGGCGATTAGCTGAGCATACTGGGCACCAAAGTCAACTACTAGGACCGGTCTTGGACTTGAAATGGTTACGCACCAGCTTTCAATTGAAGTTCTAATTTCTTGTGATAGCTACGCTCAATAAAGAAAGAAGTTAAAGGGATGACTCCACCGGAAGCGATAATGATGAAATCCGTAAACTTTAGTTTTCCTAAACGCCAGAGTTGGAAATCAGCCAAGAGATAAACCACATACAAAACTCCATGCACCTGCAGTAGCAGACGGGAAATGTCGACACCAGGCACGGCTACGGTTTCATCAGCCGGGGCTGGAACTAGACCTAGTAAACCGGCTTCTCCGCCAGACCAGATAAGTAAATTGAAGGCGTATTTCAGGACCATCTCGAAAACAACTAGAAGTAGAAACACTCCTGTGGTGATTGAGGTAATGCGATAAAAAGAAAGCGCTGATTTGAGGGAGGCCATTACCCTAGTTTAGTAAAAAAGGCCTAACCCAGAGCGGCTCTTGCCTTGTCTTTAGCCTCACGAGGGGTGCTTCCGCTTAGAGCTGCAATGGCGATATCTCTTGCCAACTCATCTGTTACAGAAGATAGATATTCGATAGCTTTAGCAACCGCAGGCGATGCCATACTCACTGACTTGACGCCAAGGCCTGCCAAAACCACGCCCAGTAACGGATCTGCTCCGGCTTCACCGCAGACGCCAACTTTAATTCCCACCGAATTAGCATCCTCGCAAACTTTAGCGATGGTCTTTAGTAGTGCTGGTTGCCAGGGATTAAGTAATGCTGCAACAGCTGAGTTTTGCCTGTCGGCAGCAAACAGATACTGGGAAAGATCATTAGTGCCGATGCTCACAAAATCAACAACCCCAGCAAGTTCAGTTATTTGAACACATATAGAAGGTGTCTCAACCATCACACCGACGGTTCCTAATCCAAAACCCCTCGCCAGTTTGGCAAAGGCTTTCGCTTCTTCAACTGTTGCAATCATCGGGGCCATTACTGAAACCGGTCTAGCTGTCTTTTGTTCAGCAAGCGCTAGGGCTTGAAGCTGCGTGGCTAAAACAGATTCATCCACCTCGTTGATTCGGAATCCTCTAACTCCAAGAGAAGGATTTTCTTCTTCGGCCAGACCCAGAAAAGTAAGTGGTTTGTCACTGCCAGCATCAAGGGTTCGAAAAATCACTTCCCCTTTAGGTGCATTTGAGAGGACTTCTGCATAGAGGTTGGTTTGCTCTTCTAGAGTGGGTGCACTGGTTCTATTTAGAAACAGTAGCTCAGTTCGCATAAGCCCAATACCACTGGCTCGGGTTTCAAAAAGCAGTTTGGTATCGTCAACTGAACCAACGTTTCCCTTTACCTCAATTATTGGTTCACCGATTGTTTTTCTTTTAGTCTCAGCGAGATTACCCAGCGGTTCATCACTCAGATATGCTTCACCACTTGAAGCATCAACTACCAAAGAAGCACCATTCGGAATCACTGTTAGAGCACCCTTAGCTGCAACCAGAGCCGGTATGTTCCTCTGGCGGCAGATTATTGCTGTGTGAGAAGTTGGCCCACCCTTCTCGGTGATTACCGCTACAACAGCATCAGTGAACTTCGCTGTTTCAGCTGGAGATAGATCTTCAGCAACCACAATTACGGGACCTGATTTAGGCAAAGCGATTTCCGAATCAACCCCAGATAAATTAGCCACCACTTTCAGTGCTAAGTCTTCCAAGTCTGCAACACGCTCACCAAATAAATCATCCCCGGCTAAAAGCTCAGTAAAGCTGTGCATTGCCCGAACCACACTGGTTTCAGCGTTCCAGCCTTCCAGTAAATGTGTGGTGGCTTCTTCCAAAAGTGCCGGATCTTCAAGCATGTCGCCTAAGGCACTGAGAATATCTCTAACTGTTGCATCTGCGTTTTCCTCAGTCTGGCGCATACCACTTACGACTTCAGCGATGGCATTTTTGAGTCTATCAAGTTCTGCCTGGTGGCCGAGATCAGATTTTGCTTCCTTTGGTGCAACAAATTTAGGCCCCAAGACATAGCTTTTACCCCAAGCGCTAGCATCCCCAACGCCTATTCCAATAAGCAGAACTGACATGATTTCTCTTCCGACCTAACTTAAAGGTTAGTCGGCGGCTAGAGCTTCTGCTACCTGAGCAAAAATCTCTTCAGCCTTGTTTGCATCATCGGTACCAAGCTCAATCAACACTTCTTCCCCAGAGGCAATCTTTAGAGTCAGCATACGAAGGCTGGAATTCGCGGCAACCAATTGATCTTCAGATCTTCCGATACGAACCGTGATTCCTTCACTTGCTAGTTCTGTCGCTAGCTTAGCTAGTAGTGCCACGGGCCTGGCATGAAGCCCAACTTTCGCAGTAACAGTTAGTTTTCTAGTAATCACTTAGTTGGCCCCATTTGGTAAGACAACAACCTTGATTGATTCTCCGCTGGTCACATACTCAATTGCTTTGGCAACATCATCTAGGCTCACCTGATGGGTGACAAGATCATCGACCCTGACGCTTCCTGAAGCAATTAGTTCCAGAGCTTGTCTGTTTTGTGCTGGCGATGAACCATTTGCGCCAAGGATAGTTAGTTCTTTGTAGTGAATAAGATTGCTGTCGGCCTGAATAATTGGCTTGTCTTTTGGCAGTCCACCAAAAAAGCTGATCCTTCCACCAGGAGCTGCCATAGCAATTGCCTGCTCCTGGGCTACCCCAGATGGTGCGGCAGTGATAATCACGGTAGGGCCTTTACCACCGGTTAGGTTTTTGATCGCTTCAGCCAAATCAACCTTGGACATGTCTATGGCCGCATCAGGCTTTACAACATCAGCAGAAATCTTTAGTCGATCGCCATTGATGTCGGCTAAATAAACTTCCTTAGCGTCTAAAGATCTAGCTAATCTGACATGGAGACAGCCAATCGGTCCAGCACCCATAACCAATACGGTATCGCCTGTGGTTACCCTGGCTAGCTGCTGTGCATTGAGCACACAGGCTAGCGGTTCAACAACAGCAGCTTCGATATAGGAAACTCCCTCAGGAATGAGGTTCACGCCATCAACTCTCAGGACCTCTTGAGGCACAATCATGTACTCGGCAAAACCACCGGGGAATTGGTAACCCATCGATAGCTGGTTAGGACAAACTGTCATTCTGCCTTCAAGGCAAGCCCAGCATTGACCGCAAGGGATTGCAGCAATTACCTGTACTCGGTCGCCAACACTAAAACCTGTGACACCAACACCTATTTCGACTACTTCACCGGCAATCTCGTGGCCGATAATCTGCGGTGGAGTAAGACGTGGGTGTCCAACGTGAAAAATCTTGGCATCAGTACCACAAGTCGCACAGGCGTGGATTTTTAGTTTCAGTTCCCCAACTTGAACCTGAGGTTCGTCAACATTTTCAACTTTGAGATCTGCTGGACCCCGATAGATTGCCGCTTTCACTTTGTTATTCCTGTTCGGATGTTTCTAGTAGTTCCAATATTCGTGTGACACTTTGTGTTGCAAAAAGCTCGTTGCGCTTCTCATCATCGATAAGCACATCGGCAAGATTTCCAAGTATTTGACCATGGCTGTCCCCCGTCGCAGCGATTCCGATGCATGCCCGCACAGGAACACCATCCCAATCTATTTCATTCTCGAATCGAAGAAAGACCAGTTGATCAAATTGCACATACTTACGAGCTTCATCCGTGCCGTGCGGCATTGCCACACCTTCACCCATGTAACTCGATATGATTTGCTCGCGTTCCCACATTGCTGGGACATATTCTTCTGAAACTGCGCCCAGTTCCAAAAGTGTTTGACCGCATAGTGCTACGGCCTCCTCTCTCGAGGAGGCCGCAGCAGCAATACGAATTCCGGAGGCCTGAATCAGTTGATTATTCATCACTGATTTCTGTTCCATTGATACAAGCATCGATAACCCGAGTGATCGCTGGATCACCTAGGAACATATCAAATGCAATCACTGGGACATCAGGGACAGCTTGTTTAGCTCGACCAGCCAAACCCCGCTGACAGAGAACCACATCAGGTGCTTCATCTTTCAGTAGGTTCACCGGTGAGTGGCTGACATGAACGTTTGTCTTTTTCAGTGCACGCTTTACCTGCCCTGCAACCATGACGCTCGATCCCATTCCTGCCTCACAGGCAATGATTAGGCGAGTTACATCGCTTCCGGAAATTTTTGCCATTACCCTATTAGCCCTTCTTGAGCTTCTGAGAAGCAGCAGTTGCTTCCTCTAGGTTGTCGTATCCAGCCTTGCCAAGACGAAGCAAGAGCATACCTACTAGGAACGAAACAGCGGCCGACAGCAATACACCAGCGAACATGCTTACGTAGCCGTCCTTTGGAGTCATTGCGATGTAGGCGAAGATCGAACCTGGTGACGGTGTAGCTACAAGACCTGCACCCAAGAGCATGAATGTTGCAACACCGGTTGCACCACCAGCGATAGCGGCCACGATCATAACTGGACGCATCAGGATGTATGGGAAGTAGATTTCGTGGATACCACCGAGGAAGTGGATGATGATCGCACCTGGTGCAGAACCGCGAAGAACGCGAGGACCGAATAGCCAGAAAGCAACCAAGATACCAAGACCTGGGCCAGGGTTAGATTCAAGCATGAACAAGATTGACTTGCCGTCAACTGCAGCCTGCTGAACACCTAGAGGAGCTAGCACACCGTGGTTGATTGCGTTGTTCAAGAATAGAACCTTAGCTGGTTCGATGATGATTGATGCCAAAGGAAGAATTTGTGATTCAACCAAAGTTGAAACGAACTTTCCTAGTGCATCTGAAATTGCGGTAACCAGTGGACCAACACCTGCGAATGAACCCATTGCAGTTAGTAGACCAAGAATACCTAGTGAGAAGTTACCGATCAACATCTCAAAGCCCGGAGGGGTGATTGGGTCTAGGACCTTATCAACCTGTTTTAGAAGCCAAGCTGCCAAAGGACCAACAATCATTGCACCTAGGAACATTGGGATAGAGGTACCAACGATTACACCGACAGCGGTAACAGCACCGATAACGGCACCACGCTGACCGTGCACCATGCGACCACCTGTGTAAGCAATCAGGATTGGAAGCAGGTTGACAATCATTGGTCCAACCATCTTGGAAAGTTCCTCGTTAGGTAACCAACCGGTTGGGATAAACAAGGCGGTCAACAAACCCCAGGCGATGAACGCACCGATGTTTGGGATCACCATGCCGGCGAGGAATCCGCCGAATTTTTGCATTGCGGAGCGCCAGCCAGTTGCGTTGGCGTCTCCTGCGATTATGTTACTCATTTTGTATGAACTACCTCTCTGTAGCAGTCATGTTAGGGATAGGGGTACTACCGTTCTGCGACCGAGTCTCGAAAGGAAATGCAGTCCCCTCGGTAACAGAACTCTTGCTCAACTTGGGAATCCCAGTTGAAATTTTCATGCCAACACCGCCTCAGTCTCAGCGGCGTGGAAAGCATCTAAATATTCCTGCGGTGCATTTATATCTGTAACGATGCGATCAATCTCATTGAACTTTGCAAACACTGCGGGATAGGCTGCACCAAATTTACTGTTATCAGCCAAAAGAATCTTCTCGGTTGAGTTTGCAATCATCAGACGCTTAACTAAAGCTTCATCTTGATCTGCTGTAGTAAAGCCAGCTTCTAGGCTCACTCCATTGGCACCTAGGAAAGCAACCTGGGCATGGTAGTTAGTAAGCTCCTTAGCGGCAGTTTGACCCACAGCAGAAAGTGAAGTGCCCCTGACTCTGCCACCAAGCATGCTTACCGGGGTTCCAGTTCTGGCAATTTGTGCGGCTAAGGTCAAACTCGGTGTCACCACAAGTAACTCAGGCTTGTTCTCTAATGCCTCGGCTAGATACTCTGTGGTCGAACCGCCATCCACGAAAATGCAACCCCGCTTAGGAATGAACCTTGACGCGATCTTGGCTATTTCACGCTTACTGGACGGATTGGTTTTCTTGCGCTCGGTGAAATCAAATTCTTTAGGCAACCGCTCTGTGGAGATGGCCCCACCGTGAACCCTACGCAGTAGCCCGCGTCTCTGCAAAACCTCTAAATCCCTGCGGACTGTTTCAACGGCAACATCAAGCCGTTTTGCTGCGGAAATGGCGTCGATACGGCCTTCAATGCGTGACCATTCGGCCAACTGCATTCGGCGTTCTTCAGCCAACATCAGAAACTATCTCCTTAGTTTGGTGTGGTTTTATGACTGAATAGCAGACCTAACCCCTTCCGTTTGGAAAAATACCAGATAGAAATCACCAAATCAGGCAGAAACAGGCAGAAACAGGCAATATTCCAATATCGTTATTTTTGGGGAAATTAGACGAATCAGCCAAGATAAGGGCCAAAAGTGGGCTAGTCAGTTTGCTCTAGAAGTTCTTTCTGTTGCTTCTTGTAGGCATCGGCCAATAAGCGCCACCACATGAAAATTGCAAACAGAGCGAAAGCTATCCACTCAAGAGCATAGAAAAGACTCAGCCAGTTGACTCCAGCTTCACCTTTAGCCAGACCGATAGTCAGCGGTTCGACACCTTTGATTTTGGTGAATTGGTTTTCTGCTGTGACGGCAAGAAAGCCTGGGTAGACAACAGTTTCGCCACTTACGAAATTGACTAACTGAGCTACAGACATGGATTCAAAAGTACTGGCTGTTTTTTGTTCTAGTGGGGCTTCACTGGGTAAGTATCGGCCGTAAAACGGAACAAAGCTTACTGTGCCATTTTTGGATCTGGCTTCATCAAGTGCCACCAAAGCATCGGCTTGATCTCTAACAAAACCGGTAGCAATAAATATCCGACCCGTCTCTGTTAAGGCAGGAACGACAAGCCAAGAGCCCTGTGAGCCATTCAACTGAACTCTGTTGTTCACTAACACGGTTTCGCTCGGTTCTAATCTCGCCCTAACCAAAGCCAAGGTTAGAACGGTATCCTTACCCTTTTTAGTTACTTCTTGAAAAGTGAAGGGCTTAGTTGGAGTAGAAATTTCTTCTAATGGAACATAGTTCGTTTTGGTGTAATAGTTACTTCCCGAATCAGGTAGGAATGATCTTTCAATTTGCCACTGAGCCAAAAAAGCAAACACTGCAGCCAAAACTAAACAGAGCACCAAGGTGGTAATCCACCTTGCGGTTAGGGCAAGCTTTAGCATTTCTAGATATCGTATGGAGCTACGATGGTGTCAACTTTTTGGAACTCTTTGAGATCGCTGTAGCCGGTGGTTGCCATAGCTTTACGAAGTGAACCAATCAGGTTTGTTCTTCCATCAGCAGCATTAGATGGACCTTGCAGAATCTGCTCTAGAGAACCAACGCTACCGACTTTCACCCGCTCTCCACGAGGCAGTGCGTTGTAGCTTTCTGGTCCCCAGTGCCAACCGTGACCCGGGGCTTCTAGTGACCTAGCTAAAACAGATCCGAGCATCACTGCATCTGCACCACAGGCGATTGCCTTGATGATATCTCCCGAGGTGCCTAATCCACCATCAGCAATAACGTGAACATAGCGGCCACCGGATTCATCTAGGTAGTCTCTTCTAGCTCCAGCCACATCAGCAACCGCGGTTGCCATCGGAGCATGAATACCTAGAACTTTTCTGGTAGTCGATGCTGCTCCACCACCAAAGCCAACCAAGACTCCGGCAGCTCCAGTGCGCATCAGGTGAAGTGCTGCGGTGTATGTGGCGGCTCCGCCGACAATCACTGGAACATCCAGTTCATAAATAAACTCTTTGAGATTTAGCGCCTCTTTGGTCTTTGACACATGCTCCGCAGAAACCGTGGTTCCACGAATAACAAAAATGTCCACTCCAGCAGCAATCACCGTCTTAGCAAAATTTTGCGTATTCTGCGGTGAAAGCGCACCGGCAACAGTAACACCAGATTTACGAATGTATGAAAGTCTTTCTTTGATTAGCTCTGCCTTGATTGGTTCGGCATAGATTTCCTGCATTCGAAGGGTTGCCTTATCTTCAGGCAAAGATGCTATCTCAGCTAGCTGCTTGGTTGGGTCCTCATATCTGGTCCACAGGCCTTCAAGATCCAATACCCCGAGACCACCCAACTTGCCGATAGCAATGGAAGTATCTGGTGAGACCACCGAATCCATAGGAGCGGCTAACACTGGTAGCTCGAACGAGTAAGCATCGATATTCCAGGTGGTCGAGACATCTTGCGGGTCTCTGGTTCTTCTCGATGGCACGATTGCCACGTCATCAAAGGCCCAGCTGCGGTTGCCGCGCTTACCGCGTCCAATCTCGATTTCGCTCAATCTAATCTCCTAGCGGTTGTTGTAGTTAGGTGCTTCAACGGTCATCTGAATATCATGTGGGTGAGATTCTTTGAGCCCCGCTGGAGTAATGCGGACAAACTTACCTTTTGCTTGCAACTCTTCAATACTTGATGCTCCAACATATCCCATAGCCGCTCTCAGGCCACCAATAAGCTGGTGCGTTACGGTCTGCACGGAACCACGGTAAGGAACTCTTCCTTCGATTCCCTCAGGAACAAGTTTGTCTTCACGAAGGACATCATCCTGGAAGTAGCGATCCTTGGAGTAGCTCTTAGCTTCACCTCGTGACTGCATTGCACCTAGAGAGCCCATTCCGCGATAGGTTTTGAACTGCTTACCACCAACGAAGGTGATATCTCCCGGTGCTTCATCTGTTCCTGCCAATAGTGAACCAATCATCACCGCATTTGCTCCAGCGACCAGAGCCTTTGGAATATCTCCAGAGAACTGTAATCCACCATCGGCGATGACCGGAACGCCTGCTTTCTTGCAAGCAAGGCTTGCCTCATAAACTGCGGTGATTTGTGGAACACCGACTCCTGCGACAACTCTTGTGGTGCAGATAGAACCTGGTCCAACACCAACCTTCACGCCATCAGCACCAGCTGCTACTAACGCCTCTGCTCCTTCACGAGTTGCAACGTTTCCACCTATGACGTCAACATTTTTAGCAAATGGTTCGCTCTTGAGCTTGGCAACCATCTCCAGAACTGCAGTGTTGTGTCCGTGGGCCGTGTCAACTACGAGAATGTCAACTCCGGTTTCAACCAGAGCCATGGCTCTCTCCCAGCCTTGATCGCCAACACCAACTGCAGCTGCAACAAGAAGTCTTCCGGATGCATCTTTTGAAGCCAGCGGATACTTCTCACTTTTATCAAAATCCTTGATGGTGATTAGACCGCGAAGCATACCTCTGTCATCGACAATCGGAAGTTTTTCAATTCTGTGCTGAGCAAAAATAGCAATCGCCTCTTCTGGACTTACCCCAATCTCAGCAGTGACTAGCGGCATCGGAGTCATCACATCTTTTACCAAGGTGATGCTTTTTTGCACTTCATTGACAAATCTCATGTCACGATTAGTGACAATACCGAGCAGTTTCCCATCCTCGTCAATTACGGGTAAACCGGAAACACGGTAACGGCCACAGATTTCATCAACTTCCTGCAAGGTAGCAAGCGGATGCGTGGTGACCGGGTGACTTATCATGCCAGCCTCGGAGCGCTTAACTAGATCAACTTGGGTTGCCTGCTGTTCAATCGAAAGATTACGGTGCAAAACACCCAGCCCACCCTGTCGAGCTATGGCAATAGCCAGCCTTGCTTCGGTAACTGTATCCATGGCAGAAGATAAAAGAGGAACGTTTATGCTCAATCGCTTGGTGACCTTGGTCTTGGTTGAAACCTGCGAAGGCATGATATCTGACTGGCCAGGCAGCAGGAGGACGTCGTCGTAGGTCAGGCCGGTAAAGCCAAAAGGGTCGTTTTGAGTCATTTTTAGCCCTGTCAATCAATCGCTATTAGGTAATTCTACCTTGCCAATGAACTCTTATCTCAAGGCTTTTTTGGGTCAAAGACGCCTATCGGAGAGTAAACACCGCTCTTTGCATACCGCACAACCGTATATTTCTGTTTTTGATAGTAGCCGTCGCTGTTGAACTGATCCCAATCATCAAGATTGACCTCTCCCTCGGCCCTTCGTTGCTCCGCTGCCAGCATCACAGCATCATAGGTTCGTTTAGCAATCCCAAACATAGGCGAATTTGGCGTGCTCAACAGTTCCGGTTTGGCAAGTTTCCCTGCTACCCGTTGCCTAAAACCTTGCGACACCTCATCAAAGGGGACTAACGCTTTAGTTCCCTCTAGGTTCTTCGCCCAATCAAACATTGAATAGTTAGCCATGTTTCCGGAGACCAGGTAGCACTCACGTTTGGCAATCCAACTCCCCATTCGCTCGAAAAAGCCAACCGACTGCTCCAGGCTTGAGATCAGTAGAGCTTCGCTTTGACTAGCCTTAATCTCCTTTGTCTCATCGATGGAAAAGCTACTAACGCCATATACTCCTCTCATGGTCAAACCAAACGCAGCACTTTTGCCAACCAGTCTTGAGTAATCATCAGTTGCCGATATAACAGCTACTGATTTTGGATTTTGCTGGGCAACATACTGAGCCAGAGCGTAACTGTCCTGGCTGGTGGTGGAGGCTAAGCGATACAGGTTGTTATTTCCAATCGGTTCATCTAAAGCGGAAACTGCCAGAAGCTGTTGTTTTGGAAGAAAGCGAATAAGCCGTTTCGACTGATCTGTCTCAAGAGGGGCTAAAACTAAATCCGGATTGAGGGATTTGATTTTTTGGGCTACCGCTTTACTTTCGTTATCCGTATCGCCTGCATCAAAGTAGGATGCCGAGACTGATGCTTTCCCTTGAAGATCTGCTGCAGC
>JBJTHM010000131.1:0-4325 GCA_046094465.1 Rhodoluna sp.
CACGTCTTGGAGCAACCTCATTACCCATGAGGAGCTCAAACATTCTTTCCGCGTGCTCGGCATCCTCGACAGTTACGCGCCGCAGAGTCCGCGATTTTCTGTCCATTGTGGTTTCGGCAAGTTGATCTGCATCCATTTCACCAAGACCCTTATATCGCTGAATTGGCTCTTGATACTTTTTTCCAGCCTTTTCTAGTTTGGCTAGTAAATTCTCTAACTCGGCCTGCGAGTAGGTATACATGACATCATTTGCTTTCGATCCTTGGTTTATCACTACTACCCTGTGAAGTGGTGGTACGGCAGCAAACACTCTGCCGTCTTCAACAAGTGGTCGCATGTATTTATAAAAGAGTGTAAGCAGAAGAGTTCGAATGTGTGCGCCATCAACATCGGCATCGCTCATCAAAATGATTTTCCCGTAACGTGCAGACTGCAAATCAAAACTTCTACCAGAACCTGCACCGAGGACCTGAATAATAGAGGCGCACTCGGCATTGTTGAGCATGTCAGAGATGGCTGCCTTCTGCACGTTTAGGATCTTTCCTCTAATTGGAAGAAGGGCTTGGTATTCGCTGTTTCTGGCTAATTTAGCTGTGCCAAGAGCAGACTCCCCCTCAACGATGATCAATTCTGAATCTATGGTGTCTTGAGTTCGACAATCAACCAATTTAGTAGGCAGAGAAGAAGATTCGAGAGCTGTCTTACGTCGTTGAGTCTCTTTGTGCGTTCTAGCTGAAACTCTTGACTTCATTTCGTTGAAAACTTTTTCGAGCACAAGAGCGCTCTGGGCTTTATCATCTCGCTTAGAACTATTGAATCTGTCAGTTAGGGCTTTTGTCACAATATTCGTGACGATGTTCTTAACAGCAGGAGTACCAAGGATCTCCTTAGTCTGGCCTTCAAATTGTGGTTCAGGTAACCGCACAGTGACTACAGCGGTGAGACCGGTAAGCACATCGTCCTTTTCAATCTTGTCTGAACCCATTTTGAATTTACGAGAATTGGCTTCAGCTTGAGTGCGGAACACTTTGAGTAGGGCCTGCTCGAAACCTTGGAGGTGAGTGCCTCCTTTAGGAGTGGCGATGATGTTAACAAAACTCTTAACTGTGGTGTCGTACTCCGTTCCCCACCTAACAACCACATCGACCTCGCAACGCCTCTCCACTTCCTTCGACTCCATGTTGCCTTTTGCATTCAACACAGGGACGGTTTCGGTGTAGTTGCCAGTACCAGATAGTCGCCAGACATTACTCAGAGGTGCATCCTTGGCGAGGAAATCAACGAACTCAACTATTCCACCTCCGAAGAAAAACTCGTTCTTTTCTGCTTTCGCTGCTCTCTCGTCGCTGACGATTAGCTTTAAACCTGGTACCAGAAAGGCAGTTTGCCTTGCTCTTGCAAGGATTTCTTCCAGTTCGAAATTGGACCCTTTGACAAAAATCTGGTTATCTGGCCAAAATCTAACTCTTGAACCGGACTTGCCTTTTGCGACTTTGCCAATCTCCCTGAGATAGCTTTTATCGCTAAAGGCCTTGAAAGGGTTCTCTGGACTTAGAACTTTTTTATCATCGAAGATACCTGGCTCGCCTCGATGAAAACTCATCGCATAGGTCTTTCCATCTCGATCCACTTCAACGTCAAGCCGCTCAGATAGAGCGTTCACAACTGAAGCACCGACTCCGTGTAGACCGCCAGATGCGGCATATGAGCCAGAACCAAACTTTCCACCAGCGTGTAATTTTGTAAATACAACCTCGACACCTGTCAGACCAGTTTTAGGTTCAATGTCGACGGGTATTCCACGTGCCTCATCACGAATTTCTACACTCTTATCTTTGTGCAGGGTTACGTAGATAATTTTTCCAAATCCAGCAAGTGCCTCGTCAACCGAGTTGTCTATGATCTCCCACAGACAGTGCATTAGTCCTCGGCTATCGGTCGAGCCGATGTACATTCCTGGACGCTTTCTAACAGCCTCCAGCCCTTCTAGAACCGAAAGGTGTCTCGCTGAATAGTCGTTATTGGGCACGAGCCAAGCCTAAATTGAACAACGGTGAAACTGTGCCATAGACACCCATGGGTGAAAAAACTATTCGCAGATAGCGAAACTGTCTCGATATGGGAAGAAACATGCACAGATGTGTGTTGTAGTTAGTTAGGAGGAACAAATGGAACAAACAGAAAGCACTTCACAGCCAGAGCAATTCGAGGCTCTAACCGCAGCGGATCGTTGCGATGTTTGTGGAGCTCAAGCCTTCATTCGAGTCGTTCTTGCAACAGGCGACTTGGTTTTCTGTGGCCATCACGGTTCTGCCAACAAAGAGAAACTATCGCCAATCGCTATCTCATGGCAGGACGATACAAACAAGTTGGCTTAGTGCTCGAATGCTGTCTTTCGAGATTGACGAGCTAACAAATCTATTTCATCTTTTAGTTCACCAGTCGGAGGTTGGCTAATCCACCCCGCTTCGATGCAAATCTGATCAGCGAAAGCTGGGTTTTTAGCAAGCACTGGTCCATGGAGCATGTTGAGGATCGATTTCCTATGTTTTACAATTGCTTTAAGATCAACCGCGGAGTTGAGGTAACCGACTATTCCATCGACCGAAAGAAATTCGCTTCGATGCTCTGTTCCTTGATAGGAAATTCCAAGGCCATCAGCAAGCCAAATAGCACCGGAAGAGATCGCTAACACTTTTTCATCTGCCTCAATAAGTTTCACAATGTTCTTACGTAGCTCAGGGCATTCATCACTTATTGATCGCCAGGAGGCAAAGGAACCGTGACCTACGAAAATCAAATCAGCATCTGGAAGCTTCTCGGTGGTTACTGGCAGAATCTCCACCTGTATGCCCTGCCAAGACAAGCGCTCTGCAAGCACTAGTAGATTTGCCTGATCACCGTTTAGGTTTAGATCTTCGGGAAAAATGCTTGCGAAGGTCAGTTTTTTAGACACGCTCGACCGCCTCTGGATCGGTGAACCCAAGATACCTTCTAAGCCGCCGCATAGCATCTGCGCTGTATAGGACCGTCTTCACGCCCGGTCCATTCCATTCAAGTTGCATGAATTCATCTATCGCTTTGAAATATTCCGGCTCGGTGTGCGTTATCTGTATTCCTTTGTATTTCAGAAGAAGTGCGGCATCTGCGTAGTTAAATCCCGAAACCGTATGAACAATTGAGAGTCTCTTGAGATCTACCGTCCACAACCACGATGGATCGTGCACATCACGCCCAATCGCTAGCATGATTGGACCAACTTCATCGGGAAGGTTATCAAGGTTCAACTGGAAACTGATTGGATTCTGAATCAAAATAAATTCAACCTTGTTACCGTTTATCTCCAGAATCTCACCTCTAGAGAACACCGGCGGAATTGAATTAAGAACTTCAGTTGCTACATCTAAGCTGAACTCTTCTTCAAGTACAGCTGCTGCAACAGCTAATGCCGCGGTAGCGTCCTGTGCAAAGTGAGCACCTCTAGATGGTAATTCGAAGCTACTCTGACCAAATGGTGTTTGTATAACCACATTTCTTTCAGACAAACCAGTAGCTTCGTAACTGGGATTTGGTCGTTTCACTTTCGGTTTACTTGTCTTTGCATATGGTAAGGATGGCAGGTCATTACCTAGCCCGAAATAAGTTGTCTTCGCTGCGATGTAGTTGAGGTCATTCAGATTTGGATCATCGCTATTTGAGATAACCACTTCTGTAGTTGCTTCTGCGACCTTAATGAGCTTGCCTGCTACTAATTCCGGATCAACGAAGCGATCGACTTGGTCATCAAAAACATTCAGTAATGCAGTAATTCGCGGTCTAACCTTCTTTACGAACGCAGCAGCGTGCCCCTCATCCATTTCCAGAACCGCAATTCGACCTGGTAATTTTCCAGTAATAGTCCCGCTTTTGACCATGGTTGAGAAAAACCCTTGCTCGATGTTTGCGGTACTCGGATTGGTAAATGTTTCGATACCGTGAGCTCGGATGATAGCCACAGCCATTTTTGTAGTGGTTGACTTGCCAGCGGTGCCAGTAACAATGACAACACCTGATTGAAATCGGCCAAGTGCTTTGTATACGAGGTTGGGTGCGATTTTGCTAACGACAAGCCCAGGCAAAGCAGAGCCGCCACCAGGTCTCACCAACCTAACCGCGAATCTAACAACGCGTCCGATTAGTAGAGCGAAAAAAGCCAATCTAAGGCCTAGTCTTCCTTGCGGTAGTCTCTTAGGCCCTGGGCCCTAGAAGGGTGCCTTAGCTTAGACATAGCTTTGTTTTCAATCTGCCTAATCCGTTCACGAGTTACTCCCATGTCGGCACCAATC
>JBJTHM010000132.1:0-3169 GCA_046094465.1 Rhodoluna sp.
ATTTGCGCTGGTAGGCGGCTCCGCTGGACTTTATCAAGAGAGCCTGATGTTTATTGCTCCAGGAACTGAGGGAGTTTTTTCTCTCAAGTCGTTGTCTGCTATTGCCCTGATCTTCAGCTTCTCAGTAATCGCTTGGGTAGCTCTTGCACCGAATCAGTCCAAGGCAGTTCCCATGAAGCCTAGAGGTTGGAAGGTTTTCGTCAGTGTGCTCGCAGCCCACTTTGCGCTACCACTTCTGATTTCGGTATTGATTCTGATCTGGATTGGACCAGGAATTTTAGTCACCCCGTCAACAGGTGAGCTAGGTGCGCTTGCTGGGCTTGTGGCGTCCTTGCCGAACTGGAGTCAGATTGCTCTTCTAGTTTCCGTGGGATTAAGTCTTCTGTATGTTGCTACCCTGCAATTCAAAACGACTGCTCTTGATCTTTTAGCGTTGTTAAGGATTAAAAGCAGGATACTTGCCTCCATCCTCAGCTGGATTGCTGCTGTGGTTCTTCTACTCTGGTTTATCCAGCAGCCAACAGGTCGAACAGTTGAATATCTTTTGAACATTTTTGTCCTCGCTGCGGCTCTATCGGCTGGCTGGGTTGGAATGTTTGTTGCTGATGTGGCATTGCGAAAAATCGCCTATCATGAGCTTTCTCTAAACCGTTCTTATGGCTACTATGGCAAATTCAATGTTCTGTCGATAATCATTTGGTTACTTACAGTTGCTTCATCAATTGCTGTGATCCCAATCAACCTGATGGGCTTTGGATTTACCGGAGTTCTTGCTCCAAGCTTGGGACTGGATAACTCAATCGGGGCGCAGTCCTTAGCTATAGCACTGGTAGTTATCCTTGGTGCCATCATGACCCTAGTTGCTAGAATCCCTCAGATTCGCAAGCAGGAAAAAGAAGTTCAGTCAGTTGAGTCAAGGCGCGAGCAACTGAATGATATTTTCATCGGTCAAGAGTAATGAAATTAGCTGAACTAGTCTCAACCTTCGAGGATCTTTGGCCAGTTAGCCAGGCTGAACCGTGGGATGTGGTTGGGCTGGTAAGCGGAAACCCGAATAACCATGTGTCCAACGTGTTACTAACCGTTGATCTTACTCATGACGTTATCGAAGAAGCTAAAACGGTTGGCGCGGATTTGATATTGGCACACCATCCGTTTCTGCTAAAAGGCGTCACGAATCTATCTGAATTGACAAGCAAGGGATCGGTTATAGCAGAGTTAATTAGAAATAACATAGCGCTCTACTCCGCTCACACTAATGCTGATAGCAGCAAGACCGGTACTTCTACAGTGTTGGCCAAAGCAATTGGGCTGGCCGAACATAGTGTTTTAGCTGAATCCAATTTAGGTAATGGAATAGGAATCATAGGAACCCTTGCAATCGATGTAACCCTTGGCGAGCTTGCGGCAAAGCTAAATTCAGTCTTACCGCAAACCGCCTCTGGGGTTAGAGTAGCGGGGGATTTCGATCGGAAAGTCTCTAAGGTTGCCCTGTGCGCTGGCGCTGGGGATAGCTATCTTCAACTGGCTTTAGATAGTGGGGCTGATCTCTACATCACCTCAGATTTGAGGCATCATCCTGCTCTCGAGATTCTGGAGCAAGCCAAAGCTAAGGGACGTGAATTTGCCCTAGTTGATATTTCGCACTGGGCAGCAGAGTATCTTTGGCTAGACCAAGCAAAGCAAGAACTCGGTGGTCTTCCTATTGAAATATCAATAAGTGACATTCGAACGGATGTCTTTGACTTTTTGATGAATCTGCCAAAGGGTGAAAATTGAATCTAGATAAGCATGGCCAACAGGCTCTTCTAAAGCTCTCAGAACTTGATCTTGAGATAGCTCGGTTGCGCCTCGAGATTACGAGGAGCCTGGAATCTGCTGAACTCAAAGAAATAAACGACGAGCTCAGCTCATCTTCCGAAGACTTGCTTGAGGCAAGAACCAAGTTCGAGAATCTTGAGGTAGCGGTTAAACGTGCCGAGGAGGATCTCAAGCTCGTAACGGACCGTCTTCTGCGAGACAAAGAAAGATTGAATCAAACAAGTTCACCCAAAGACGCGATGGGCATTCAGAGTGAGATAAACACTTTGAACGACAGAAAAGACGATTTGGAAACCACCGAGTTGGAACTTCTTGCCGAGTTGGAGCAAGCAGAAGGGGTGCTGAATTCAATATCCTCGCACCGCAAGAACCTTGCAGAAAAACTCGAAGAGGAGCAACAGAAGATTCAGCAACGTGTCGATGAACTGAAGTCAAGAGGCCGCAAGGCTTCTGCCGACAGGGAGATAGTCCTTGCCAAAATACCAGCAGCAGTTCTTGAAAAATACAGCAAACTTGCCGCGAAACAAATAGCAGTTGCGCAGATAGAAGATCGTTCCTGCACCGCCTGTCGCATGAACCTTACCGTTGGTGCAATTGACTCGCTTAGTTCACTTGCTGAAGATGAACTTGGTTCATGTCCTGAGTGCCAAGCGATTATCATCCGATGAATCAACAGATAATTATTGAGGCTGACGGCGGCTCGAGAGGAAACCCTGGTCCTTCGGGAAGTGGAACAATTCTCATCGACAGAGCAACAGGTCAGCTCTTGGCCGAAGCTGCGATCTTTCATGGAATCGCCACAAACAATTACGCGGAATACAAGGCTGTGATAGTCGGCTTTGAACTGGCCAATGAATTAGCTCCAGTCGCAGATGTTACAGTTCGGATGGACAGCAAGTTAGTGGTGGAACAGGCATCCGGACGTTGGAAGATTAAGCACGAAGGCATGACGGAGTTAAACGCCGAGCTGAGATCGCTAATCGGCCCAAGAACAGTTAATTTCGAATGGGTTCCTAGAGAGGAAAACGTCAGAGCGGATGCATTAGCAAACGAGGCTATGGATGCAGAGAAATCAATTGTTCGAAAATTCGTTGGGGAGCCTGGAACCTCATCTATCCAGGTGGTAACTGAATCGGTGGTAAGGGCCTCTGAACTTGAATATAATCCGGAATTACCTTCATCAGTTAGAGCGCCGCGTAATCTTTCCAAGAAGCTAACACCAGTTCTTCTAATAAGACATGGCAGAACAGCTCTTACGGAATCTCCTCGAATCTCTGGCAGAGGGGGAGTAGAAGATCCACCGCTTTCCATATCTGGGTTAGATGATGCTAATCGGGTTTCCAGAGAA
>JBJTHM010000133.1:0-4658 GCA_046094465.1 Rhodoluna sp.
GTTGGCATCAACACCCTCGTTGAAATCTATGGTGGCAACAACCTGTGAACGGTGTGCTCGGTCAGTCACAAAAGCACTTGCATAAGAAGATTGCTCGACCCAAGAGTAGATAACCTCGGATGCTTTTCGAGTTTGGGCATCAGCCCAAGCTAACCCGCCCTGCTCACGGATGTATTTGATTTGCTCGTTGAGCAAAAAAAGTGTCGCAATCGCTGGAGTATTTAGGGTTTGGTTTAACCGAGAGTTATCCAAGGCGACCTTTAAAGATAAAAATTCTGGGATATACCTGTCGCTCGCGTTTATCCTTTCGCAGCGCTCAATAGCTTTGGGCGAAACCAGAGCGAACCAAATGCCACCATCGCTGGCAAAGTTTTTCTGCGGTGCAAAGTAGTAGACATCTGTCTCAAGCGGGTCAAAATCGATGCCCCCGGCTGCGCTGGTTGCATCGGTTAGAAAAATGGCATCATCATCAGCCGCAACTTTTTTGACTACGGCAACTACTCCGGTTGAAGTCTCATTTTGAGGATAGACATAAGTCTTTACACCTGCAGTGGAAATTAGCTCTTTTCTTGTACCTGGTTCTGCTTTGATGATTTCCGGAGCTTCTAAAAAAGGAGCTTTCAGAGCATTAGCAAACTTAGCGCCGAACTCTCCGTGAACTAAAGCCTGAGTTCTGCCCTCTGCCAGGCTAAAAGCGGCCACATCCCAAAAGGCCGTGGATCCACCATTCCCTAAAACAATTTCATAGCCTGATGGGTTATGGAATAGGTCTAATAACCCCTCTTGAATCTCAGCCACCAGGTTCTTGATTGGGGCTTGGCGATGAGATGTTCCAAGAAGTTTTACCCCAGCTTCAAAAAAGGCATCCAGTTGAGCCTGTCGCATTTTTGATGGACCACAGCCAAACCTGCCGTCTTGCGGAAGAAGTTCTTGGGGTATTTTGATTTCAGCCATTGTTAGAAAAGTTTAGTCCAACTAAATAGGAGATAAAGATTTAGGCTTGTATCTTAATGAGCGATCTAATTGACACCACAGAGATGTATTTGCGAACCATCTTGGAACTGGAAGAGGAAGGCCATGTTCCGATGCGCGCTCGCATCTCTGAGCGTCTGGACCAATCTGGTCCGACTGTCTCAGAAACTGTGGCGCGCATGGAGAAAAACGGCCTAGTTGTAGTAGGTAACGACAGGCACCTTGAACTAACCGAACCCGGCAGAAAGTTAGCCATCGAGGTAATGCGAAAACACCGACTTGCCGAATTACTACTTTCTGAGGTTATTGGTTTGGAATGGCACTTGGTTCATGAGGAAGCCTGTCGCTGGGAGCACGTGATGAGTGAGCAGGTTGAGCGAAGAATCCTCGAGCTGGTTGCAGAATCAGAAATATCTCCATTTGGGAATCCAGTGCCGGGACTAGAACTCTTAGGTCGCAAGCCATCGAAGG
The DNA here is from genome assembly GCA_046094465.1 of Rhodoluna sp. Classification (GTDB taxonomy): domain Bacteria; phylum Actinomycetota; class Actinomycetes; order Actinomycetales; family Microbacteriaceae; genus Rhodoluna. Next base: position 1,444 of record JBJTHM010000133.1, read on the forward strand.
CCATCTTGGAAAAAGTCTCACCGTTGATTGAGCATTTGGATGAGGATGTAATCATCAAAAGGATTGCCGAACCGCTGCAAACATACCCAGATGCGTTAGCTCATCTGGCAGCGGCAGGAATTTTGCCTGGAGCTAAAGTCAATGCCAGACAGGCAGCCGATCGTATTGAGGTTAGAGCTAAAGGTTCGGATCAAAGCATCAATTTGACAGCTTTTGATGCTGCTCACATCTTCGTGTCGCAGGCCTAGAACCTGCTAAAACGCTGGATTAGCCTCCACAAACGGGCAATACAGGATAATCAGCACCTGATTTCGGGGTAAAATTGGAAAACCGCGGTCAACCAACCTAGATTGTGGTGCGAGCAGTCCAAATCCCAAGCCTTTGCGGGCTGCACTATTTATCGCATAAGGGTCGAAAAAAATTCGATGAAGTTAGGAGGAAAGTTTGGCCAAAAAGCCTTCCGGTAGACGTCGTGCCGATGTTGATATAAACATTCTCGAATCTTTTGAGCTACGTAGTCGTCGTTCAATTCGCGAAAGCGAACTAAAGAAGAAATCTCGTGCAACCCGTCGTGCTGAAAAAAGAGCAGCCAAACTTGATGCCAAATATTTTGCCGCTAACCCACCGAGCAATCCAATAACCGCAGTCCCAACCTTAATCAAGGCTGAACCAAAGTTACCGATTCGCAAGCGCCCTGGATTTAGAAACACTCTAGTAATGACATTCAATGCAGGTGTCATTGCAACAGTTGCGCTACCGGCATATGCTTTTTCTCCAGCGGTAACCGCTGTTTCAGGGCTCACCAGTGCTAATTCTGATTCTCAGACAATCACCTTGCTGAGGGAAACTGCAGTCAACTACGAGCGTGGATCTATCGGCATGATGTCCTCAGAGGATATCCTGCGTATGACTAACCGAAACAATTACCTGAGCTACAAAGGCCTAACTGCCATCGATTATGCTCAGTCGCCTAACTACGAGAGTCTAAATCCAGAGGACATCCTAAAAGTTGCTCAGAAGTATGTTGGCGTGCCATATGTTCTAGGTGGAGAGTTGCCAACCGGTTTGGATTGCTCCGGGTACACCAGGCTGGTCTTCTCCGAGTTTGGCATCTTGCTACCGCACTCGGTGGTGGCTCAGTCCTATGACCCGAGAGTTAGAAGAATACCTAGAAGTTTTGCAAGACCAGGGGATCTCGTAATCATGACTAACCTGTCGCACCAAGGTATTTACGCTGGTAACGGCATGTTCTACCACGCCCCGCAGCGTGGCGACAGAGTTAAGTTGGCTCCGATATTTACCGACAACTACTACATCGCCAGAGTGGTTAAGTAGTCAAATAGACACTTATCTGTAATCTTCTGTTTCGGTGTGTTCTGCCCTGAAGTCAAAGTTTTAGAGTCTAATCTTGAGGCAAGTTATTTATCTGCCCTGGGAAGGACTGAGAAATGAAAGCAAGACACGTGCCCTCCAAGCACGAGTTCAGGCACCTTCATATACTCTGCCCTTGTCAGGCCAGGCCCTAGCGCGTCACCTTGAATGGTGGCGCGTTTTTTTTGGTGCGGATAATCAACTTAACGAAAACCTGCAATCCGTGCAGGTGATTTCGAAAGGAATGAAATGCGAACGCTTGTATTGAATGCTGGCTATGAACCGCTAGCTGTTGTCTCCTTCAAAAGAGCAATAGTTTTAGTTCTCAATCAGAAAGCCACAATTTTAGAAGGCTCCGGAGATCATAAAGTTCACTCGGCAACAGGCGAGTATGAATTACCTTCTGTGATTCTGCTGAGTAGATATGTAAGGGTGCCGGGATCTAGAAATATTCCTCTGTCTAGACGCGGAGTACTAAGACGCGATGGTTTTCGCTGCGCATACTGCAAGAGAACTGCAAACACTGTTGACCATGTCCAACCTAAATCAAGAGGTGGCAATGACAGCTGGGAAAATCTAGTTGCCTGTTGCCTTCGTTGCAACAACATCAAGGGGGATAAGACCTTGCATGAACTTGGTTGGCAGTTGGGCTTTGCGCCAAAGATGCCTTCGGGTGGAGCATGGTTAATCCGCGGTGCTGAGCGAGTGGAACCAGAATGGGATGAGTACCTGCGGTTATCTAACGCAGCCTAAATCTTGGTGCCCCCGAGAAGAATCGAACTTCCGCACATGGTTTAGGAAACCACTGCTCTATCCACTGAGCTACGAGGGCAAAAAACCTTTTGCAAAGAACAAACTTACCCGAATCTAGGCCCAGCCTACGATGTTCGTTCCAGCCTAAAAGTTAGGCTAGTTGCCTAATGAGTGAAACAAATCCAACTTTTGAGGACCTTCTTAAAGAGGTGAGGGGTATTGGCGGGGCAAGCCCGCTGACCAACCTGGACACCGAGGTTATGGGGTTAATCAACCTGGATCGAGTTCACCCGGTAGGTTTATCGCTTTTCACCAAAAGCCACCGTGGCATGCTGGCTAATCTTATTCGCGACCCGATTGCCTATTCCAAAGCCCTAACCGAGGCTAGAAGAATCAAGATCAAAAGCGAGCGCCTAAACACTAATTTCGGTATTGAGAGTCTTTATCTTTTATCCGGAGCCGTTGATTTCAGAGCTGCCAAGTTGGATCTGAGAATTCCAGTAATTCTTTGGCCGGCGGAACTTATTCGCAAAGGCGCTGATTTTGAACTTGGCCTCCTAGGCTCTCCGATGGTCAATCCTGAACTCATTCTCACCTTGGAAAAAGAGTTCAACATTCGGTTAGATGTGAAAAAGCTGCTAAAGCTTTATCTTGAGTCAAATGATTTAGTGCCAATCACTCTGTTGAGTTTTATGGCTGATAGCACAAAGTCAGTTCCTGATTTGGAAATTCAGCGCACCTTGGTTCTTACTAACGCAACCTTTGCACCAACTCTGATGCTTCATGAGATAAAAGAACCGAACTCTCTGGTTAGAACTCTCTTGGATTCAGAAGCCAGTGTTACCTCTAATCAACAGATAATCACACCCCTTCTGGCTGGAGATGCAGATCAGGAGCAAATAGCAATTATTTCTCGAGCTGTAAACGGAGATAGTTTTGCGGTGGAAACCCTTCCTGGCACCGGATACACCCAAACGGTGGCAAATATTCTCGGGGCGATGGCAAGTGTTGGTAAAAGAGCACTGGTGCTTGCACCCCGTCGACAGACTCTCAATGAGCTATCTGATCGTCTAGCAAATTTCGGGCTAGCT
>JBJTHM010000134.1:0-3030 GCA_046094465.1 Rhodoluna sp.
GCTTTATCTAATGCTTCTTGATTCTTATCGAGTGCATCATCTTTGACTTTTTTCAACTTGGAAATTGCGGAGCGAATGTGTTCCTTAGCCACTGAAAGCCTCCCCTTTTCAAGGTATTCCCATAACTTTACCATTCGGGAAATCAAAAAGAGCAAGCACTAAATCTAGAAGGTGACTCTAAATAATCCCCAGCAAAACAGGCTGGCAAAGGCCAAGCTCAAGTAACTGGTGAGGGCCAAAGCAGTGATTAGTGATTTGGCATCTTTAGCAGTATTGGCAATTAGCAGAATGATGAATGCTGGAATCAATAGAACAGTATTTAGAAATGTTGCTGGGGCAATAAGCCAAAAAGGAACCAGCATAATAAATGGAACCAAAACCAAGAAACTGAATAAATACAATGCCGGCTTTCTACCGACTCTGGTAGCAAGGGTTTTCTTGTTGCTTTTGATATCAGTATCGATATCTCTGATGTTGTTAATCAGTAGTACTGCAGAGGCAAAAGATCCGGCCATTACCCCGGCATAGATGGCAAATGGATTCCAATTCAGAACCTGGATGTAGTCGGTGCCAACCACCGCCACTAAGCCAAAGAAAACAAAAACGACAACTTCACCTAAACCTAAATAGCCATATGGTTTCTTACCGCCGGTATAAAACCAAGCAGCAACAATACAAACCGCACCAACTGCTAGAAACCACCACTGGCTAGTCAAGAAGTTAATCAAAAGCCCCAGTAAACCGGCAATCGCAAAACAAATTATTGCCGCGGTAAGCACACTTCTGGGTTTTGCTAAACCACCGCCGGTAAGTCTTTTTGGTCCAACTCGGTGATCATCCGTGCCACGAATTCCATCACTGTAATCATTGGCGTAGTTGACTCCGATCTGCAGAAACAGCGCTACCCCCAGAGCTAACAGGACTAAATGTATTTTGACCTGCGTTAGAAGAGAGGAGGTTCCGGCACCCATTAGAACTGGTGCGATAGCCAGAGGGAGAGTTCTAAGCCTTGCTCCTTGAATCCAAATCTTCAATTCCCACCTTCAATCAGTTTCTTCAAAGAAACCAAATCTGTTTTACCACTGGTAAGTTTCGGTAACCGATCCACCCTCAGCACTCTGATTGGCTTAGCTGCTAAGCCGACTTGCTCAAAGACCGCCTGGGCCATGTAGTCAGCAACTTCAGGTGAGCCGACATAAACCAACCCCACGCGTTCTCCCCACTCGGCTGACTGCAAGGCGCAACCGGCAACCTCAACCACCCCAGGTATGGCAAGGGCCACCTCTTCTACCTGATCAATAGAAATCTTTAGTCCCCCGGAATTTATTACCCTGTCCACTCTTCCAAGAACAGAGAGCTTTCCACTGTTTATCTCAGCAAGGTCCTGAGTGTTGAAATATCCCGTTGCATCCGCAACATCATTGGCAAGAATTGGTCCTCTAATCCCAACCGTCCCAGACGGGTTGATTCTCAATTCCACTCCTGGCAGTGAGGTTCCATCGTAAACACAACCACCACAGGTTTCTGCCATGCCGTAGCTGGTGACAACATTCACCTCATTGTCTCTGAAGTAATCAAGCAGGGTATTCGAAACTGCTTGGCCACCTACTAAAACAGTGTTGAATTTTCGCATTTGACTTAGCAAGAACTTGTCGGTCAAGGTTGCATCCATCAAACGCATAAGTTGAGTTGGCACTAAAGAAACGTATCTGTTTTCACCAGTTAGCAAAGTGGAGCTCAATGCAAAACTTTCTGCAGTGAAACTAACTCCAGTGTTCATCACCACTGGTCTGGTTTCACTAAAGATAGATCTAACTAACACCATTGCACCGGCAACATAATTTGTCGGCAGGGTCAAAAGCCACTGTCCTGAGCCAATAACCGAAGAACTTGCTAGTGCTGCAGCCTCAAGAGCCTCGGCACTCAGATAAATTCTCTTTGGTGTTCCAGTTGAACCACTGCTTTCAATAATCAGTGCAGTGTTAGTTGCATACTCTGGTAAATCTTTTATCTCGACCTTGATGCCGTTTACTTCCCTTGGAGAGATAAATACCGTTATCTCGCCAGCTAGTGCTCTAGCTAGTTTTTCTTGTAATAGGGATGCATCATTGGCTGGAATGATTTCAACCGGAGTAGTCATATTTAGAAATGCCAGGGGAATCTAGACCAGTCAGGGTCACGCTTTTCTAGAAAACTATCTCTACCCTCTAAAGCCTCTTCGGTTCCATATGCCAACCTAGTTGCTTCTCCAGCAAATAACTGTTGACCTACTAAACCGTCATCAACCATGTTCATTGCATATTTGAGTAATCTAATTGCCTGCGGTGACTTACTTAGAATCTCTTTGGCCCAGAGCACGCCCTCTTTTTCAAGATCAGCATGATCAACAACTTTGTTCACGACTCCCATTTCATAGGCGCGCTGTGCTGAATACTCTTCACCTAAAAAGAAAATCTCTCTAGCAAATTTCTGACCAACTTGTTTGGCTAAATAAGCACTTCCATACCCAGCATCAAAAGATCCAACCGCTGCATCGGTTTGCTTGAACCTGGCATGCTCACGACTAGCAATAGATAAATCACAAACAACATTCAGCGAGTGTCCACCACCGGCAGCCCAACCAGAAACCAGAGCAATAACAACCTTTGGCATGAACCTGATAAGTCTCTGAACTTCAAGAATGTGAAGTCTTCCAGTCTTACCGTCTTCCCCGTATTCGTAACCAGCACGACCACGTACCTTCTGATCTCCACCAGAAGAAAAAGCCCAGCCACCATCTTTCTCGGATGGACCATTGCCGGTAAGTAAAACAACACCAACTTTGGTATCAGCTTGAACATCCTGGAGCACTCTTACTAGTTCATCGACAGTCTGTGGTCTAAATGCATTTCTAACCTCAGGGCGATTAAAGGCCACTCTGGCTATACCTAGGCTTAGGTGCTTGTGATAGGTCGCATCAGTCAGGTCATTGAAGCCTTTGACTTCAGACCAGATGGAAGCATCAAATAGCTCGGATACGGTTTGTGGCAT
>JBJTHM010000135.1:0-2744 GCA_046094465.1 Rhodoluna sp.
GGTAAGAGCGCGACCTTGGTCGCCCGCGCCAAGAGCTACATCTCAAGTGGCATGAACCCCAATAAAATCCTGGTTATTACCTTCGATCGCCATCGCGCTAGTGAGTTAAATGATGAGATATTTGCGCAATTCCGCCAGACAACCGAAGGCTCCCTGGTAAAGACTTTCCCAGCCCTCGCCTTCGCAATTTTGCGACTATATCGAGCAAAAAGTGGAGCCAAGCCGCCCAGGTTGCGCACAGGTGCCGAGCAGGATTATCTGATTCGAGAGCTTCTGGCAGGTAGTTATGAAAAAAATCCACATGGGTGGCCAGAACATCTCCGCCAAGCATCCCAAACCCGAGCCTTTGCGACTCAGTTACGTGATCTGATCTCACGGACAATCGAGCAAGGCATCTCCGATGAAGAATTAGCAGAGTTAGGCAAGTCGCAAAATTTCCCACTATGGAAATCAGCAGCATCATTTATGAGGGAGTACACGCAAGTCTCCGGATTAGAACAAGAAAATGCATACGACCCCAGCGAGATGGTCTTCCAAGCAACACGAGCGCTCAAAGAAGATCCGGTATTTCGCGAAGATATTCGCACTCGCCATGAAGTAATTCTGGTCGATGAATTTCAAGAGAGCGACCAATCCCACCGTCGCCTCCTGAGCCTCCTATATCGCGATGAATTAACGGTTTTTCTTGACCCCGATAGCGCTGTCGGGCGGTTCCGGGGGGCTGATCCAGAAAGTCTTCCGGATATCTTCGACCTCTACTGCAGCGCTGATAAGAGCCCAGCGCAGAAAAAGATTTTGAACCATGATTATCGGGCGACGCAAGCGCTCAACACGCTTACCAATCAGATCGCCTCGGGATTCACCTTCTCTCGCGTAATCGAGCATCGCAAGCGAACTTGCGAGCGGGTGACTATTGGGGATGCGCAAGCGCTCCAGATCGCTCAGTGCGAAAGCGTTCACGATGAGGCGCGATTTATCGCAGAGAAGTTCCAACAACTCCACCTCCGTGACGGGGTCCCCTACGGAGAGATGGCAGTGATAATTCGCTCTCCATCAACGCGCGCCACGACTTTAAGAAGAGTCTTTGCATCGATGAATATTCCGGTGAGAGAAGAGATTCAGAGCTTGCCGCTTATTTCGCAACCTGCCGTCGCACCTGTAATCTCGCTTGCAACACTTGCCTTTGCCCTTAGCCGAGGGAATGTAACGCCGGAAAAGGTTGAAGAGTTACTCCCCAATCAATTGATAGATGAACTCTTTCTCTCGCGATATGGGGGCGCAGATTTTCTTACTCTCAAGCGCATGCGAGCTACCCTTATCAACGCTCGCGAAGAAGGGGATACCCGAACTTCCTATCAAATACTCCGCGAAAACCTCGTTTTTTCACTCTCTGAGTTAGATTGGAAGGAATTCGCCCCAGTAAAGCAAATCGCTGAATTAATCAATGCCGGTAAGAAATCTGCGCGCCCAGGAGCAACTAGTGAAGATGTGCTTTGGGCAATTTGGGCCAGCGCAACTGATGAATTTGGCACGCCACTGGCTCAGAGTTGGCAACGTGATGCGATTGCAGGTGATGAAAATGCTGATCGCGACCTTGATGGAGTGCTGGCGCTTTTTGAAGCAGCAGCGCGTTATGCCGATCAGCGGCCGGGAAATTCTGGAGATTCCTTCATTCGACAACTTAGCCACGAGTCCATTGCCAGCGACACAATAGCTGCCAAAGCACAACGTCGAGATGTCGTTAGCATCCTCACTACCCATGCGGCCAAAGGACGGCAATGGTCAGTAGTTGCTGTTGCCGGTCTTGAAGAGGGAATCTGGCCTAACCTCACCCCACGCGGATCGCTCCTTGGAAGTGAACGACTGGTGGAGACCCTGCGCTCGACAAGCGCTAACAATCGCACCGCTCGCGAATTCCAACTCGCTGCGCTCTCCGCCCTAAAAGATGATGAACGGAGGCTTTTTTATAATGCAATCTCGCGCGCACGCGATTACCTCTTAGTGAGCGCAACGGCTGCCGAAGAATCCAGGCCCTCTCAATTTTTCAATGAGATTGTTGAAATCTTAGGGCTCGATCAATCAGAGATAAGTAGCCAGAGTGGATCCAGTTATCTCACACCCTCACGGCTAGTAGCGAAGTTGCGCTCGATTGCTGAGCGGGAGATCGATTCCGAGCTAGGTCGAGATGCCATTTCGGTACTTGCATATTTACAGCGGTCTGGAGTGCGGGTTGCTAATCCGGAGACCTGGTATGGCGCGAGGGAGCTCACCACAACCGAACCACTATTCACGGAAGCTGAACCAATCAAAATTTCGCCCAGCTCACTCGATACCCTCCATAAATGCCCATTAAGATGGGCATTTGAATATGCCGGTGGGCGAGATTCTGATTCCAGCGCCCAGATAATAGGTACCTCCTTTCACGCTATTGCCGCAAAACTCAAAGATGGAGCCACGCTTACCCAATTACGCGAAGAGTTAACGCTCCTCTGGGATCAATTAGCAAACAGAATGGAGATTGGCAGCGGCTGGGTAGCCAAAACCCAACTCCAACGCGCACTGGTGATGCTAGAGAATCTTGTTGCTCACCAAGAGGCAAGTGGACGGACTTTAATTGGTGTTGAAGAACGATTTACCGTTCAGGTTGGAAAAGTGACTATCTCTGGATCGGTTGATCGTCTGGAAATAACCGAGAACGATGAGTTATTTGTCGTCGATCTTAAGACTGGAAAAAATCCAATTTC
>JBJTHM010000136.1:0-5563 GCA_046094465.1 Rhodoluna sp.
CTATTTCACTTAGCAAAGTGACTAACGATTTTATTGAATACGTGCGAACACTCGAAGAAGCCGAACAGCTTGACGAAGCCAGTGAGTTTCTCATAATTGCTGCAACGCTGCTTGATCTGAAAATCGCCGAGTTGCTTCCTAAAGGTGAGGTGGTTGATCCTGAGGATGTTGCGCTTCTTGAGGCAAGAGATCTGCTCTTTGCCAGGTTGCTTCAATATCGTGCCTTCAAGGAAATCTCGAGTTGGTTCCAAAACGCAATTACTTTGGAAGCCCGTCGAGTGTTCCGTTCTGTAAGGTTGGAAGATCGCTTTAGAGCCCAGCAACCTGAGTTAATTTGGACTCTAAGTCTTGAAGATTTCAGCAAATTAGCTGAAGAGACAATGACGCCAAGAGAGATACCAACCGTGGGGCTAACCCACCTTCACGCACCTAGAGTTTCGATTCGTGAGCAAGCTAGCGAAGTCGTTTCTCTGATTCGCTCGGCAAGAACTATTTCATTCCGCGAACTAATCGCATCGGTTCGTGATCGGGCCATTCTGGTTGCCCGCTTTCTTTCTGTTCTTGAACTGTATCGTTTGGGTGCAGTTAGTTTTGAACAGCAGGAATCCTTGGGTCCTTTGCAGATCACTTGGCGAAGAGAAGATTTTGATGAGAACGAACTGGCAGCACTAGGAGAAGACTATGACTCTTGATAATCAACAAGTAAGCGTTGAAACTGAAGCGGAAGAGCCCGCAGCCCAGTTTGATAGCGAGTTTGATCAACTGCATGGAGCCGTTGAGGCGATTCTCATGGTTGCTGAAGTTCCTCTTTCGATTGTGCACATAGCCGCTGCCCTTGATACACCGGTAAACCTAGTTCGCGATGCTGTCTTGGCAGTCAAGGCTGATTTTGATGGTGAAAACGGCTCACGCACTAGAGGTTTTGAACTGCGTGAGGTAGGTGGAGGTTGGCGAGTCTTTGTTCGAGAAGACTACGAGTGGGCTGTTAAGGAATTCATAGCTAATGAAAATCCAACCAAACTTTCCCAGGCTGCACTGGAAACTTTAGCTGTAATTGCCTATCGCCAACCTATTGCTCGTGGTCAGATTGCTTCTATACGTGGTGTCAATGTTGACACAGTTATCCGAACACTGCTCAGTCGTGGATTAATCACAGAACTATATACTGACAGCGAGACTGGGGCTATCAATTATGGAACGACTGAAACATTCCTTGAGACCTTGGGCATCAATACTTTGGATGATCTTCCAATGATTAGCCCATACCTACCTGGAGTAAATGAAGCTTCTCAAGCCGAAAATAGTTCTGGAAGCTAGAGCATGGCTGATATCCAAGAAGGAGTTCGCCTCCAAAAAGTACTAGCTAATGCTGGAGTTGCTTCTCGACGTGCCAGCGAAGAGCTGATTGTCTCGGGTGCTGTAAAGGTCAACGGCAAGGTTGTCAAAGAACTTGGCACCAGAATAAATCCCGAACTGGATAAGGTAACTGTTCGCGGCACTCCAATTCAACTGGATGCCAGCCGGGTTTACCTTGCCCTAAATAAACCTGTAGGGGTCATCTCCTCGATGGCAGATGAGTTTGGCCGAGCTGACCTGAGTCAGTATGCACTCAGAGATGACCGGGTCTATAACGTGGGTAGGTTAGATGCCGACACTTCTGGACTCATTATTCTCACCAACGATGGAGATTTGGCTAACATGCTGGCTCATCCTAAGTATGGGGTGACAAAGACATACTTAGCCAAAGTTGAAGGTCAAATCACTTCACAAGATGTTCATAAACTCATTTCTGGCATCGAGCTCGAGGACGGTTTTATGAAAGCAGATAAAGCCGTTCTGGTAGATACTAAGTTGGGTGAATCCCTTGTCGAGATTGTTATTCACTCTGGGAAAAATAGAGTAGTTCGAAGAATGTTTGATGCGATTGGTTTTCCCGTAAAAGAACTAGTACGTCGCCAGTTTGGCCCAATACAACTCGGTCCACTAAAACCAGGTCAAACCAGGCTCTTGAGCAAGGTCGAAGTTGGTGCGCTCTTGAAGGCTGCTCAAAAATCTGAGAAACCTAGAGTTGAAGGCTCAAAACCTGGTCCAAAACCGAGAGGAAGAAGAAAATGGTAGTTAGAGCCATAAGGGGAGCGATTCAACTCGACAGTGACGAACGCGAACATCTTTTGAAATTGACCGCGGAGCTTTTAGCGAAGATGCTTCATGCCAACAACCTGCACACAGATCAACTTATTTCTATCCTTTTCACGGCAACCCCGGATATTCGAAGCGAATTTCCAGCGCTTGCTGCTCGTGAGCTAGGTCTTGGTGATGTGCCGCTGATGTGTTTTCTTGAAATGGATGTTGTTGGGGCTATGCCCAGAGTCATCCGAGTGATGATAAATGCCGAAATGGATGTGCCTCGCGCTCAGGTTCAACATGTTTATCTTCGTGGAGCCACAGCACTTAGATTGGATATTGCTCAGTGACAGTTAGAACAACTGGTCAGGTTCATATCATCGGTGCAGGACTTCTGGGCACCAGCATTGGACTTACCCTCAGAAAACTCGGAGTTGATGTTTCTTTAGAAGATTTATCTAACGCCTCAACTAAATTGGCAGTTGATTTTGGTGCTGGGCGACTGCTTGAAGGAAAAGACGAGGTCCAACTTGTAGTTGTTTGCGTCCCCCCAGATTCAGCCGCTGAAAAGATAACTGAGGCATTAGCTAGATTCCCACAAGCAACCGTAACGGATGTAGCGAGTGTGAAAACTGGGATTCTAAGTCAGGTCAGGGCATCCACTGAAGAGTCTTTTAGATATGTGGGTTCTCATCCCATGGCGGGAAGAGAAAAGGGCGGAACTCTGAGTGGAAGACCGGATCTATTCGTCGGACGACCGTGGGTAATCATCGAAGATGATGCAACTGAAACGGATTGTGTGGACAAAGTTGAAAGACTCTCCCTAGATCTTGGGGCCAGCCCGATAAGAATGTCCGCTGAAGATCATGACAAGGCTGTAGCGCTTGTGTCTCACGCTCCACAAATCGTTTCTAGTCTCTTGGCGGGGCGCTTGAACGAAGCTTCAGAAGGCCATCTTTCTCTGTCGGGCCAGGGGCTTCGTGACACCACAAGAATTGCCGGCAGCGATCCAGCGCTTTGGCTACAGATACTCTCAGCAAACGCTTCACAGGTTGTTCCGATTTTGCAGCAGATTCATGTTGAACTAGAGGATCTAATTGCAGCGCTAAGCAGTCCAGATGCAACTGGTTCACTGACCAGCATCGCGAAGATGCTCTCTTCAGGTAACGAGGGTTTTTCGAGAATACCGGGCAAACACGGCGGTAAGAATAAAGAATATTCGCAGATTATTGTGATGATAGATGACAAGCCAGGGGAGTTGGCGAGGTTACTGACAGAAATTGGTGAAGCTGGGGTAAACCTTGAAGATTTGAATTTAGATCACGCCAGTGGTGCGCTGATTGGCTTGGTTGAAATCTCGGTACTTCCGGAGAATGAACAAAGACTTATTGAACTGTTGCATAAGAACAACTGGAAGTTGGCTGGCTAAGTGCAGATAGTTGCCGTCGATGGGCCAGCTGGATCTGGTAAGTCAAGTGTTAGTAAAGCCGCTGCTCTAAAACTAGGTTTCGGCTACCTTGACACCGGAGCGGCATATCGCGCGCTAACCCTAGCTTGCATGCGAGGAGTATTGGACCCTGCTTTGCTTAGTGTCGAAGAAATCGCTAATCGATTTGAATACTCAATTTCAATTGATCCAAACAACTTTTGGGTGAAGCTCTCCCAAGAAGATGTAACGGATGCAATTAGGTCTGAGTCCGTGGCCGGCAAAGTCAGTGAAATTGCCAAATTGCCGCAGGTTAGAAATTTTATGAGAGAACTAACTCGCCAGATAAGCAGTAAATGTGAATATCCCGGCATCATCGTTGAAGGAAGGGACATCACAACTGTTGTATTTCCAGAGGCAAAAACAAGGATCCTCCTAACCGCCTCTGAAGAAGTTAGACTAGTAAGGCGGGAAAAGGAACTTCCTATCGGAACCCAGGTTGCAGATGTTGTGACTGAACGGGATAGAAATGATTCGAAAGTGGTGGATTTTCTCACGCCTGCCGAAGGAGTAAAGCTCCTTGACTCGACAAATCTAAGTTTCGATGAGACTGTGGATGCTTTGGTGAAAATCATCAAAAATGCGGAAGGTAACTGATGGATGAGCAAGAGTATGAGTTCGGCTCAGCTGATCCTGACTTTGTCAAAAGGTTGAATGAACTTTCCAGCGAAGAGGCGGCTGATAGGGCTAAAGCCCTGAGGGCTGGTCTTACTGAATATGACTTAGACGAAGATGACATCCGAATTCTTGAAGAACTTGGTCAAGCAGATTCCCAACCTCTTCTTCTTCCAGCCTTACCAGTTCTGGCAATAGTTGGTAGACCAAATGTTGGTAAGTCTGCTTTAGTGAACCGTATCCTCGGTCGCAGAGAAGCTGTAGTTGAAGACAAGCCAGGGGTCACCAGAGATAGGGTCTCATACAAGGCTGAGTGGAATGGTCGTAAATTCACCCTGGTTGATACTGGGGGTTGGGAGCCGGATGCCAAGGGAATTGATAAGTCTGTAGCCTTGCAGGCGGAAATTGCAATCGAACTTGCCGACGCAGTTCTTTTCGTAGTCGACTCAACTGTTGGTGCAACAACCACGGATGAACGTGTAGTGAAGATGCTTAGGTCAACTAAGAAACCTGTTTTCTTAGTTGCCAACAAAGTTGATGATGAGCGGCAGGAAGCCGACGCTGCCACACTGTGGTCCTTGGGTCTCGGGCAACCGTATCCTGTCTCGGCACTGCATGGTCGAGGTGTGGCAGATCTCCTAGATGAAGTCTTGAAAGCATTACCGGTAACTTCCAAGGTTGCTAAACAGGAGTTCGGTGGCCCTCGACGAGTTGCGATTATCGGCAGGCCGAATGTCGGTAAGTCATCTTTACTAAACAAAGCAGTTGGTTCAGAACGAGCGGTTGTAAATGAACTCGCCGGAACTACAAGAGATCCAATTGATGAGCAGGTCGAACTTGGTGGAAAAATCTGGCGCTTTATTGACACCGCTGGTATCCGTCGCCGGGTTCATCTAACGCAAGGCGCAGATTTTTACGCTTCGCTTCGCACAGCTGCAGCTCTGGAGAGAGCAGAAGTGGCAGTGGTGGTCTTAGATGTCACCCAGAAGATTTCAGAGGCGGATATTCGAATAGTCGACTTGGCTTTGGAATCTGGAAGAGCATTGGTTTTGGCATTCAACAAGTGGGATCAACTTGATGAAGATAGACGAGATTATTTGGAGAGAGAAATCGAGCAGGATTTAGCCCATGTAGCTTGGGCCCCCAGAGTGAATATTTCCGCTAAGACCGGTAGGCACCTCGAGAAATTAGTGCCTGCCTTAGAAGTGGCTCTGGCCTCTTGGGATACCAGAATCCCAACCGGCAAACTCAATGCCTTTATATCTGAACTTGCCAACATTTGGTCTACCAACTATTGCCAGAACTGGTAAGGCTGGAAGAAGAAGAGGTTGGGAATCT
>JBJTHM010000137.1:0-5625 GCA_046094465.1 Rhodoluna sp.
AGCCAAGTTTTCTTGTTATCAGCTGCAAAGCGAGTAAATTCCGCAAAAGCGCGGTCTCATTTTTTCCTTCTTACATGATAACGACAGCGAAATAGCTACGGAAACCCACTTATACCCGCAGAGTTAATGCATAGGTGAGGCAGTAGCCCAACCTTTAGTCGGCAGTAAGTCGGCAATAGAAAACTTCTCCTGGGGTCGCTTTTCGCATAAATCCAGGCTAACCTGTGGTCAAGACAGTGGTTTGGTAACGCTGGAGAGAGATCTTCTGCTAACTCTTAATCACCGGGTCGGCGGTTCGATCCCGTCACAACCCACTCAGCATGTTCTAACTTTTTGCCCTATTCATTTTCAATCAAAATTCAAGGAAAGATTTCTAAATGGCGATAATCCACTTGATTTCTGGATTACCAGGTTCTGGGAAGACGACAAAATGTAAGGAGCTAGCGAAACTCTGCCCTCTTATCCGAATGTCTCCTGATGAGTGGATGCAGGCTTCTGGGATTTCGCTTCGCGATGCATCGGCAAGAGAATCTATTGAAGAGTTTCAATTTAAACTCGCGCTGGTCTTATTGGATCGAGGAATTGATGTGACTATCGAGTGGGGAACTTGGAGCCGAATTGAGCGAATAGAGATCCTGCTAGCTGCTAAAGAGCGAGGCCACGAAGTCAAAGGATATTTTTTAAATCCTCCAATTGAAGTTCTTAGACAGAGATTGGATATTCGAGACCGAGAACTTCCTGAATCTGATCAAGTCTTAGTTAGTGAATTGGAATTAATTTTTACGATGTTTGAACTGCCTGAATCTGAAGAATTGTCCCTGTATTCCGAAGTTTGGTTTGATAAACCAACGGCTGAAAAGTACTAGCCATAGTTTGAGATATCACCACCTATGCCCAATAAATTTGGAAGTAAACGCCCTACCAGGGTGACTCGTAATTAGCTCGAAATTGTTTCTCTCTCTGCCTAAATTCTCTGCCTCAAGCTTTCAGCTGTACCTAGATAACTTGAAAGCCAGAAATTCAGTTTACGCTTATCTAGGACTATCCTAGGTAGATGTCCAGCTCTTCAATTCGAATAGTCAGATTAAAAGATTCAAATTCTGTTGGTGAATTTGTCGCCCAAAAAATTTCTGCGGCAATAAAAAATGCTGGTTCAAAACCCCTGGTCTTAGGCTTTCCAAGCGGTCGCACTCCCAGGCCCACCATTAGGGCTCTTGCCCAAATAGCCAGCACCGAAAGTTTAGATCTCTCGCAAGTGCATATTCTGCTAATGGATGACTACGTCTGGCAGGAGCCAAACGGAACATTTAAGAATGTTTCTTTATCTGAGCATTTTAGTTGCAGGAAATTTGCCCAAGATGAATTGCTGGCACTTATTAATGCCAAGCTGGAGAAACCTAGACAAATTAAAATCGAAAATCTTCATGCACCTGATGCAGCTAATCCGAAGGACTATGAAACTTTAATTGACTCGCTGGGCGGAATAGACATTTTTATCCTCGCCAGTGGAAGTAGCGATGGCCATGTTGCTTTTAATGGACCTGGCGCTGCACGGCAATCATTGACATCAGTGATGGATTTAGCAGAAAAGACGCGTAGCGACAATTTACTCACATTTCCAGATTTTAAGAGCATCGAGGAAGTACCCCGATTTGGCGTTTCTGTTGGGATTTCAACAATTGCTGACAAATCTCGACTAGCAATTATGATTCTAACGAGTAAGGAAAAGCGAGAAGCGTTCCAGACGATCAGCTCTGCTAGAAAATATGACCCAGCTTGGCCAGCGACCGTGGTGGTGGAGTGTCGAGAAGGAATGATTGTCGTCGATGAGCTTGCGGGATAAAATCAACAAGTGTTCGACTTAATCACAATTGGCCGCATCAGCGTTGACATCTATGGGCAAGAAGAGGGAGCTGGGCTAGAGGATCAACAGAGTTTCAAGAAGGCAGTAGGCGGGAGTCCAACAAATGTTGCTATTGGAACGGCCAGATACGGACACAATGTCGCGCTAATCTCCGGCGTCGGTGATGATTCCTTTGGAAGTTATGCACTCTCAGAGATAAGAAAATTCAAGGTAGAGACTGAATTCGTGAGTATGTTCCCTGGAAAGACCCCTGTTGTAATTGCTGGCCTTAAAAATCCGGATGATCCTGAACTTGTTTTTTATCGCGATCTGGATGCGCCAGATACCCAAATGCAAATCAATTCTGCTATGGAATCTGCGGTTTCAAAATCCAAGATGTTTTGGTACACCGGTTCAACGCTCGCTAATCCAAAATTGAGAAGTACAGTTCTCTCACTTCTTACTTCTCGAGGATTAGATAACGGAGAAGAAAACATTTTTGATCTAGATTACCGTCCTTCATTTTGGAATAACCAAGCAGAAGCCCATAACCAGATATCTGCAGCTTTGAAATATTCCCAGGTGGTAATTGGAAATCGAATTGAGTGCTCAGTAGCTACAGGATTGCCAAGTACAAGTGATTCAAAGGAATTTGCTGACTCGCTATTAGCAAGTGGGGTTCGACTCGCAATTGTCAAAGATGGGGCAAATGGCGTCCTTGTGGCTGACAAGAGCGGAAGCAGAGTTATTCCTGGAATCAAAGTAAGGGTTCGCTGTGGGCTTGGAGCTGGTGATGCCTTCGGGGCTGGAGTGGTACATGGATTACTTAATAATTGGACTCCGGCTCAAAGCGTTGAATTTGCCAATGCGGCAGGGGCTCATGTTGCAAGTCAATTGATGTGTAGTGATGCGATGCCAACAGAGACTCAAGTGAAGAAACTTATGAGTACCAAGTGAAGCGATACTTTCCGGCAAAAGAGGGCAACCAGTGGATAACCCCTGAGGTCGCAAATTGGCAGTATTGCGGGTTGTCTATCTTTTCTCACTTTGTTGGCGATTTTGAGATTCCACTAGAACTTACAAAGAGTAATGAAGCTGCTCTAATTCCCCTTAAAGGTCGAGATATCAATGTAGAAATCGATGGCGTGGAGTTTCATCTAAATGGACGTAGTGGAGTATTTGAAGGTGCAACAGATTGGATATATGTCTCTCCTGGTTCAAGAGTAGAAATAGAAGGAAAAGGCGAGATTGAAATAGCTCTTGCTACCGCTAGAGCAGAGAAGCGATTTCCCACCGTTTATGTAATCAAGTCAGAGTTAGTGGAGACAAGAGGTTCTGGCTCGGCCACTAGAGAGATCAGACCATTTATGCATCCCGACAACTTTCCAAATGCGGTAAAGCTAAATGCAGTTGAAGTTATAACTCCCGATGGCAACACCTCTAGTTATCCCCCACATCGCCACGATGGTATTGGTGATTGTCCGTTTCATAACGAAGAGATTTATTACTTCAGAATCGGAGAGGTAGATAGCCCACACGGTTGTAGCTCAGGCTTTGGATTCCATCGAACTTATTCTGCCCCGCAAGATTCAATCTCCTTTGATGACAACATCTCGGTGCGAGATGGAGATATCTACCTCGTTGATCGTGGCTATCACGGGCCATGTACAGCGCTTCCTGGTTATCCCATGTATTACCTAAATGTTTTGGCTGGCCCAAACTTGGAGCGTAATATGGGTTTCTGCGATGATCCAACTTATTCGCATATCCGCCAAGATTGGACGACTCAAACAACTGATCCAAGAATTCCCTGGAGGATAAGTAAATGATAATAACGGTCTCAGAGGCAATAGTTCGATGGCTCCTAGCTCAAAAAATAGATACTGATGAAGGCTTGCAGCCTTACTTCGCAGGAGTTCATGCCATATTCGGTCATGGAAATGCTCTTGGATTAGGCGTCTCACTATCTGCAGCAAAAGAGCAGATAATCACTTATCGCGGCCAGAGCGAGCAGGGAATGGCACTTGCCGCGATTGGCTTTGCAAAAGCGAAGCGCCGTCAACAATGCCAAGTAGTCACTACATCTATTGGTCCAGGTGCACTTAATGTTGTAACTGCTGCAGGCGTTGCGCTAGCCAATCGACTTCCACTTTTAATCCTCTCTGGAGATACTTTCAATTCCCGTAATCCAGATCCAGTTCTACAGCAGATGGAACACTTTGATGAGCCTTCACTAACCGCTAATGATGCTTTTCGAGCAGTGACACGATATTGGGATCGAATCACTTCGCCCACACACATTCTCACCTCGCTGCCTCAAATGCTCAACACTCTGCTCGATTCAGCAAGCTGTGGCCCCGCATTCATCGGACTTCCTCAAGATGTTCAAGTGATGAAATATGACTTCCCCGAGGATTTCTTTAAATCGAAGATACATAAGATTCCGAGACCACGACCAGATTTGGGTGAAATACAAGAGGCTATTGAGCTAATAAACAAGGCAAATAAACCCTTAATTGTTGCTGGCGGCGGCGTGCATTACTCGCTAGCTGAATCAGTTTTAGCTCGATTTGCCTCAGAGAAGAACATTCCCATTGTTGAGACAATGGCGGGTAAGAGCGTTCTGCCTTGGTCGGATGAGCGATTAATTGGACCCCTGGGTGTTACTGGTAACGATCCGGTTAATAGAGTTGTTGCTCAAGCAGATCTAATAATCGCAGTTGGAACAAGATTGCAGGATTTCACCACTGGATCCTGGACCCTGTTTGCAGAAAAAACAATTATTGGAATCAACACATCTAGATTCGATGCTTCAAAGCGGAGAAGTGTTGCGGTAGTTGGAGATGCTTTAATGACATTAAATGAAATAGCTCCGAGAATTGATGTGAAATCGAATCAATGGTTGGCCCAAGCCCAGAGAGCTCGAGTTGAAATAATCGAAGAGATCAACTCTAGAAGAGAGTTAAAGTCTGATTTGGCAACCTACGCACAAGTTGTTATAGCTGTTAATGAAATTGCTGAAGAGCAAGACTATGTAATGACAGCAGCAGGCGGACTTCCCGGAGAATTAAATATGAATTGGCTCTCAAAGTCAGTCCATTCCTTTGATTGTGAGTATGGATTCTCTTGTATGGGCTATGAGATAAGTGGTGCCTGGGGCGCTGCTTTGGCTCGTAAAACCGGTAGGGTTATAACGCTTCTTGGCGATGGCTCATACATGATGTTGAGTTCTGATATTTATAGCGCGGTGCTACATGGAACTGCGCTAACCCTTGTCGTTTGCGACAACGGTGGTTACGGAGTTATTTCAAGACTTCAGAGTAACAATGGCGCTAACTCCTTTAGAACTATGATTACCGAAAATGAAAATGCGCCACGCGTTGATTTTCAAGCACATGCAAAATCGATGGGCGCCAGCACTTATCTGGCAAAGAGCGCAGATGAAGTGGCTCAGATTGTTGCCGCAACTCGCAACTCCAAAAAAGTTGAGGTGATCGTGATTGAAACTGCGCCTGCTACTTGGAGCGAGGGAGGGGCTTTCTGGGAGGTTGGCGTAGCAGATGAATTTGAAAATTCGGAGTCAATTGAAATGAAGGATAAACAGCGAAAATTCTAAGTCGTCAACGCTCTTTCAATATTGCGATAAGACTCTAAAGATTTTTCTTCGGAAGGCTCCCATGCCGAATCCTGTTCGCTCATCAGCCAGCCACGGAAACCAACTTGATCTAGCGCAGCAAAAAGTCCATTCAAATCTAGGGCTCCCGTACCAGCGGGGGCAAAAA
>JBJTHM010000138.1:0-3845 GCA_046094465.1 Rhodoluna sp.
GAGGTAACAATTCCTAAAGGTTTTAAGCCAATCGGCGAAGTAGTTGAGAGATCATCATCTTCGGTAACCTTGGATTCCGAAGCGATAGAGGCGAAAGGTTGGGATTCGATTCGTGGCTAGATTGAGGACTAATGAAAATCAACTATTGGTAGAGCTCAGTTTCTGGGAGAAATTTGGCGGACTTTCAAAAGGAATTGCTGTTCCGTTGTCTAACATCAAAAAAGTTTCCTGGTCAGCAAAACTTAACCCCGGTGAGTTAGGGCTTAGAGTTGGCGGCACTGGAATGCCCAGAGTAATTGCGCTCGGTAATTTCTATAAAAAAGGTGAGTTGATTTTCTCTGCCTGGCGTAGAGGACAAGAGGTTTTAATTTTAGAAATTAGCAATCACAAATACATGAAACTTGTTCTCGGCTGCGAGGATGCTTCGAATTTTGCTAAAGAACTAAACGCCCGTGTGTAGCTGAGCGTTTAGTGTAATCCCAGCACCGGTTCGATTTAGAACCTCTACTCGCCCAGAAACCGAGTTTCTGCGGAATAGCAGGTTAGGTTGGCCACTGAGAGCCACTGCTTTGACAACTTTTTCTTCACCCAATCCAACGATTGTCACCTTTGTCCCCGCGGTCACGTAGAGTCCAGCTTCCACCACAGAATCATCGCCGATAGATATTCCGATACCGGCATTTGCTCCTAGGAGTGCTCTTTCTCCGATAGAGACTCTTTCTCTACCGCCACCGGAAAGCGTTCCCATAATGGAAGCACCACCACCAATATCTGAACCGTTACCGACAGTGACACCCTGAGCTATTCTTCCCTCAACCATCGCTATGCCAAGTGTCCCAGCGTTGAAGTTTACGAAACCCTCATGCATGATGGTCGTTCCAGATGAAAGGTATGCTCCGAGTCTTACCCGATTCGCATCGGCAATTCGAACACCTTTAGGGACAACGTAGTCAACCAGCCTTGGAAACTTATCAATCGAATGAACGGAGACTCCCTCGCGGATTAGTTTCGGTAACAGTTCTTCGTAATCCTTTACAGCTATTGCGCCGATGGAGGTGAAGGCAACAATTGGTAAATGCGCCATCAGGTTTTCAAGGTTTATCGAGTTGGGTTTGACCAAGAGGTGAGACAGCAGGTGCAACCTCAGGTAGGCATCAGGCGTCGAGCTAACTGGTTCACTCAAATTGATTTCTGTTCTAACCGCTCTGACTTCAACTCTCCTGCGAGGATCCTCGCCAATTAGGGAATCGAACTCTTTGTCCATCAGATAGACGGCATCACCCTGAGGTGCTGCACCGAGGGCTGGTTTTGGGAACCAGGTATCGAGGACTGTTCCATCCATGGCAATAGCGGCTAGCCCCATGCCCCAAGCTTTTGTTTGCGTCGAAGTATTCATCTCTACAAGGTTACAAGTAGGCTCGTATAGTGCCAGTGATTCTAGATACAAAAAAAGATGTTGCAGATTTGACCAAAGACATCTGTGATATTTTCTCGGTCTCCGGAAATGAGACAGAACTGGCTGATGCCATCGAGCGAACGTTATCTGAGGCAAGTCACCTCGAGATCACCAGGCTTCAGGATGCCATTGTGGCCAGAACTCATCTGGACCGAGCTAAGCGAGTAATTATCGCGGGTCACATCGACACGGTACCAGTGGCCGATAATCTGCCTACGAATTTTGTTGAACTATCTGGCAAAAAGATGCTTTGGGGTCGAGGAACAGTCGACATGAAAGCTGGCGTAGCGGTCCAACTAAAACTTGCTGCTGAAATAGCTAATCCTAATGTCGATATAACTTGGGTCTTTTACGATCATGAGGAAGTCGATTCGGAACTAAATGGCTTGGGCCGCATCTCAAGAACTAACCCAGAGCTTCTGGTAGGGGACTTCGCAGTGCTCTGTGAACCTTCAAGTGCCCGAGTCGAGGGTGGCTGTAATGGAACGTTGCGTGCTGAAATAAGGCTTTCTGGAACAAAAGCTCACTCCGCTAGACCCTGGATGGGGGAGAATGCTCTCCATAAAGCTGCCGGACCATTGGCATTTTTAGCCAATCACCAACCAGACGAGGTAGAAGTTGATGGTTTGGTTTACCGGGAAAGCTTAAATGCGGTTCTGATGAGTTCTGGAATTGCCGCCAACGTGATTCCGGATGAGGCTGTTATCACTGTGAACTACAGGTTTGCGCCGAGTAAGAATAGCACTGAGGCAGAACAATACCTCAGGGAACTTTTCCAAGGATACGAATTGGTGGTCACCGATAGAGCCGATGGCGCTAGACCAGGTTTGGATTTACCTGAGGCACAAGCGTTTATTTTGCAAACCGAGGGTAAACCGGCACCAAAATACGGTTGGACGGACGTGGCAAGATTTAGCGCTCTAGGTATTCCAGCGGTTAATTTTGGTCCGGGGGATCCTAACAAGGCTCACGCTGATGATGAAGCGGTTGAAGTTGAGCAGATTTATGCCTGCGAAAAGGCATTGCGTGCTTGGCTGAGCTGAAATCTAACAGTTTTTCTAAGCCTCCAAAAACCCCTTGTTCTCGTGGTTTAATAGAAGTTCTAGCGCTAGTAACAAGGAGTATCAATGGCAGCAATGAAGCCACGTACCGCCGACGGTCCTATGGAAGCCGAACGTGAAGCGAGGGGACTTATTGTCCTGCGCATTCCTCTAGAAGGAGGAGGACGTTTAGTTATTTCAGTAAATGACGACGAGGTAGAAGCCCTCAAAAAGGTGCTTGCCACAATTAAGAAGCGCTAAGAATTTAGTAGCTAACTAAACCACCTGCGAACCAGGTGGTTTTTGGTTTAACGATGCCTTTTGCTGGCTAGGAGTAATCCATCGCCCACGGGAGAGACGGTTGAAATGAATTCATCAATGTTTTTGATCTTTTCTATGAGGGTTCTATAGATAAGCGTGTTCTCGTCCCTGAAGACTAAGTCGGGAACCCGATCCCGCCACAGTGCGTGAGCGATGGCTAGAATGCCACCGGGTTTTAGAAGTCTTAGGCATTGGTCAACCTGCTGCAATAGGCTCTCCCTATCGCCATCTAGTAGCAC
Source organism: Rhodoluna sp. (assembly GCA_046094465.1). Taxonomy (GTDB): domain Bacteria; phylum Actinomycetota; class Actinomycetes; order Actinomycetales; family Microbacteriaceae; genus Rhodoluna. The sequence goes on from JBJTHM010000138.1 coordinate 3,057, forward strand.
CAGATCGTAGGCTTCATCAGCTAGGTTCGTTAGCACCTCGAGCGATTTACCATTGATCAGGCGAAGCCTATTGGTTGGAATATCAGCCTGGGTAAAAGCAATCTTGGCTTGGTTTTGATACTCAGCCTCGGTTTCAATACTGGCTAAAACCACCTGGTCGTTACCGCGCAGAAGCCACAGACCAGAAACCCCAGCTCCAGTGCCGACTTCGACTACAGCCTTGGCATTTAGCGCACTCACCAGAAGGCTCAGTTGGGCTCCGACCGAAGGGGTAACCGATTCGATACCCAGTTCATCGGCTCGGGCACGTGCCCTTTGGATCACCTGAGGTTCTTCAACGAAATCCTCGGTGAATTTCCAGCTAGTTATTTTGTCAACCATCGATATAGAGCATATCTGGCTCTAACGGTTTAGCCCTGTTAGCACAAGCGAGTAACCTTTAAGAGTGTTTGGTCTATCAAGCGAAAAGCTACTTATACTCTTACTCCTAGCGGTGTTTATCCTAGGTCCAGAGCGCTTACCCCAATACACCCGACAGTTTGCTCAGTTCATTAAGAAGCTTAGAAGGATGGCTAACTCTGCTCAAGATCAGATGAAAGAAGAACTGGGCGATGGCTTTGAAGACTTGGATTGGAAAAAGTTAGATCCAAGACAGTACGACCCGAGAAGAATAATTCGTGAGGCACTTCTCGAAGATGAACCTGCAGTAAAGCATGCTGATTTGAATCAGGTCAGAAGCAAGGCACAGCCGAACTTAGCACCGGGTGAATACCCACCTCACGATATAGA
>JBJTHM010000139.1:0-2569 GCA_046094465.1 Rhodoluna sp.
TGTGCTAACAACATTTGCATCGCCTGCTTCATCGCTGTCTAATACGATGATTGACTTAGCTCCTGCAATGTTGCTGCGCTTTAAATCTTCTGGATTTGAAACATCGCCGGTTCTAGTAATAACTTTTAGTTTTCCAAGCTCGGTGGCTCTTCCTTCAATTTCATCTTCCATGAAATCTCTAGTCTGGTCAGAAAAAATTACTACCTTTGCTTTTCTAACATTTTCATTAGCAATAGCTAGTTCCTGCAAGATTGGGTAGATACGGTTTGACCAACCAAGAATAAGAGTGTGTCCACTGTCAACAATTGGACTCTTGCCTTTTCTTAGACGCTCAAAAGTTCTAGTGATGACACCGACAATAAAACCTGTGACGCTACCGGCTAAAGCAACAGTGATGGCCCAGGTGAGGAAGTTAATAATTCTGTCTACCCAGAAATCTTCGCCACCCTTACCAAAGATAGATGCGAAGGATTTCCAGAAAGTATTAAATTCAAATGTGACAGCTGAGCCATCAGGAGCGAAACTAGGAATCAAAATCAAAACTGATCTAAGAAGGACCAGAAGGATTGAGAAGATGATCATCAAGATCAGCATCCAGGTAACAAACATGCCGCTCTTAGCAATTGAGTTATCAAAGCTGTAGCGGAGTTTGGCTCCTAGAGAGGGTTTAGTTGGTTGTGCTGGTGCTGGTTCACCCTGAGCACCTTGGCCGTAGCTGCGTTCATTTTCATTAGACATAGTTCACTATTTTAGCGAACAAGATTAGTCAGGTTGACTAGGTTTGTGCTCAGCGTTGACGCCAGAGCACAATCGCGTTTGAACGCCTTGGGCGCTTACCACTTGGCAGAATTACCGTCTCAGCATCACCAACGGCAAACACTCTTGAACCGGGCTGGCTTGCCATCAAGCGGTCAACCACTCGCTGCATTTCTTGTAATTCGGCTTTTAATCCAAGAACCCGGTTCTCTAGTTCAAGAATCCGCCTGATAGCCACAAGTGAAACGCCCTCTTGAGAGAGTTTGGCAACCTCAGCCAACTGAGCAACATTTCTTAAGGTGTACCTTCTGGACTGGCCTGAGGTTCTAGAAGGTTTCACCAATCCCATCCGGTCATACTGCCTCAGGGTTTGCGGGTGCATTCTGGCTAACTCAGCTGCAGCCGCAATGGTCAGAAACGGAAAGTCCGGGTCAATATTCTCCACTACAGCAATCCTGCTCTATTTATTAGGTCCGCTCTTGGATCTTCAGCGGGTAACTGCTCATCAAATTCCTTTAGCACCTTGGCTGCTTTATCAGAAATATGAGCTGGAACTAAGACTTCAATGGTTGCTAGTAGATCGCCAACTCCCTTGCTGGAATGAACCCCTTTGCCTTTAACTCTCAATACCCGGCCATTTGGAGTATTAGGAGCAACCTTTAGCTTCACCGGGTCGCCACCTAGGGTCGGCACCTGGATAGTAGCGCCTAGGACTGCTTCGGCGAAAGTAACCGGAACAGTTAGGCGAAGGTTGTTGCCATCACGACTAAAAACTGGATGTGGTTTGACAGAAACTGTGATAATCAAATCCCCGTTGGGTCCACCATTAGGTGATGGCTGACCCTTACCGCGAAGTTTTATTTTCTGCCCATCCATAACTCCAGCAGGAATCTTTGCATTTATCGGAGCAAGGCCTTCGTAGGAAAGTTTTATGGTTGTGCCATGCACTGAATCAATAAACGGTATCGAAGTTGCAGCGGTTAGATCACTACCTGGAATTGGTCCACCAAAACCACCGAAGCCACCAAAGCCTTGACGCCCACCAAAAAGATTTGCAAAAACATCTTCGAAGCCAGCCGAGGATTGTCCACCTGCACCATTGGGTGCGGTGAATCTTGCGCCGCCTCCCATGGCTCTAATGGCATCGTATTCTTTGCGCTGTTCTTCATCCGATAGCACCGAATACGCTTCAGTAATTTCTTTGAACTTAGCCTCAGCTTTAGCATCGCCAGGATTTGAATCCGGGTGATACTTTCTGGCTAGCTTTCGATAAACCTTTTTTAGTTCTGCATCAGAAACATCTTTAGCTACGCCAAGAACTTTATAGAAATCTTTTTCTAACCAATCTTGACTTGCCATCTAGATCACTTCTCTTCTGGAATAAAAACTGCAACCATGGCTGGACGAATCAAACGATCGCCTAACATGTACCCGGCTGAGATAACATCAGCAATAACAGTTTCCTTCACTTCCGCATTTGGAGTTTGCACCAGTGCATTGTGTTTCTCTGGATCAAATACTTCACCTTTAGCTCCAAAAGAAACTAAACCGTATTTCTCACCAGCAGCACGAATCTTTGATGCAACTGCCATAAAAGGAGAGCCTTCTAAATCACCGTGTGATTCAGCCAGCGCTAGATCATCCAGGGCAGGTAGCAGTGCTCTAAAGATTTCTGCAATAGCAGCATTACGAGAAGCATCTCTGTCTCTTTCCACCCTGGCCTTGTAATTTGTAAACTCAGCCGAGATGCGCTTTAGATCTGCTTCTAGTTCAGCCTCTCTACCGATCGGGCCAACCTCTTCAACCAGATCAG
>JBJTHM010000140.1:0-5321 GCA_046094465.1 Rhodoluna sp.
CTCAGTGAAAGGGAAAAAAGATGGACGTAAACGTATTTGTGCATCTGGACCGAACATGATGCGAGCAAAGTGTTCTAGGGTTCCTTTAAGATCGGCCATGGTGAGGCCTTTATCCACGGCTAGACCTTCTACTTGATGGAATACCGGAGTGTGAGTTGCATCAAGTTCGTCAGTTCTGAACACTTTTCCAGGGCATAAAACATAGACCGGTAAATCCCTTTCAAGTAGTGCTCTAACTTGCACTGGAGAGGTATGCGTCCTAAGAACTAGATGCTGTTCCGTTGGTTCAACGAAGAAAGTATCCTGCATGGCTCTAGCTGGATGGTCTGCGTCGAAATTCAAAGCATCGAAATTGAACCATTCGCTTTCAACTTCCGGTCCTTCTGCGATTTCCCAACCCATACCGACAAACACATCAGAGATTTCATCCTGGAGCAAAGAAAGTGGGTGTCTTGCACCTGCTGGAAGAGTTCTGCCAACGGCTGTAATGTCAACGGCTTCAGCGGCTAATTTAGCTGCTTGCTCCAACGCCCAGAACTCGGATTCTTTCTTGGTGAATGCCTCGCTCAAGGTAACCCTTGCCTGAGTTATTAGTTTTCCTGCCTCTGCTTTTTGCTCCGCAGGCAGTTTTCCAAGACTTGAACTCAATTTTGCAAAATTAGAGCTTTCGCCAATTGTTGTTGCCTTCGCGGTTTTCAAACTTGCTAAGTCGCTAGCTTGATCTATGACTTTCAGGGCGTCAGAGACTAAGGCTTGAACGGAAGCCGCGGATATTTCATTGTTGTCTGACATTTGGTTCAAGTATATCTTTCTCGGGCTAAACTGCCGTGTTCTGTTGAAATGCACTTGCGTAAAGACAAACGCTGGCTGCAGTTGCCAAATTTAGCGACTCAGCTGCGCCGTAAATTGGGACCGCTACAACTCTGTCTGCCAGAGCCAACTCTTCGGGGGTGAAACCCCAAGCCTCGTTTCCAAACAACCAGGTAGTCGGTTTCTCAAGTTCTCGAGATTCGATTAGTTCCGTTAGCGGAGCACCCGAGGCGTCTGCCGCCAGGATTTGGTGCCCAGCTTTTCGAAGTGAGGAGACAGTTGCTTTGAGATCTAACTCAACTACAACAGGGAGATGAAATAGTGAGCCAGTTGTAGAGCGCACAACTTTTGGATTGTAAATGTCCACGCTCGCTGAGCTAAAAAGGACTGCATCGGCCCCAGCAGCATCGGCAGCTCTTAAAACTGTTCCAGCATTACCAGGATCCCTCACTTGCGAGAGTAAGACAATCAATCGAGGTTTTGATTCGATAACCTCCTCAACTGTGACATCCAATTGATGACAAACCGCAAGCACTCCCTGAGGGGTGTTGGTATCGCACATAACTTTGAGAACGGACTCAGAGACAAGTTGAACTTGGATACGGAGAGTTTCTAAACGAGCGAACAAATCTGCATGGCGAGACAAAGCCTCCTCGGTAGCAAAAACTTCGAGGATGAGTTTTGGTCGATCGAGCGCCTCTTTTAGACCCTGCGGCCCTTCAAGCAGAAAGAGCCCGGTTTCTTGCCGGGCATCTTTCTTCACTAACTTGGCAACCCCTCGAACCTTGGCGGCCTTGGGATCGTTCAGCAACTAAATTACTTGACCTTAGGTGCTGAAGTGTTGGCTGGAAGAGCGGCTTTGGCAGTTGCAACAAGCGAGGCAAAAGCTTTTGGCTCGTTCACGGCAAGGTCTGCCAAAATACGACGATCAACTGCAACGCCCGCAAGATTCAACCCTTGAATTAGACGGTTGTAAGTTAGACCGTTTGCTCTCGATGCAGCATTGATGCGCTGAATCCAAAGTCTACGGAACTGGCCCTTCTTATCACGACGGTCGTTGTATGCATAGACCAGCGAGTGGAGCACCTGCTGCTTAGCCATGCGATATAGACGTGAGCGCTGACCGCGGTAACCCTTGGCACGCTCGAGAGCGGTACGACGCTTCTTCAAGGCGTTTACTGCATTTTTGACTCTTGCCATTTTATTCTCCTAAAAATCTTTCGCTTACTTACCTAGTTGCTTCTTGATGGTCTTGAAGTCAGCTGGGCTAACTACCTGATCCTGGTTCAAACGACGAGTGCGTCGAGATGACTTGTGCTCGAGGTTGTGACGCATGTTGATCTGCTGCTTCATTAACTTGCCGCTACCGGTGAAACGAAAACGCTTCTTAGCGCCAGAGTGTGTCTTCTGCTTTGGCATAACTGCTCTCCTGTTTATCTAATCTGCAGACTCAACTGCAGAATCCTTGTGCTATTTGTTCTCTTGGGTTTCTGGCTTTGGCTCTCGCTCAGCATTACGCTTTGCTTCTGCCTTGGCCTCCGCCTTGTTTTTCAGTGGAGCAATGATCATAATCAAGCTCCTACCTTCTGCTGAAGGAGTCGATTCAACTGAACCAAACTCAGCTACCTCATCGGCAACACGCTGCAGCAATTTGATTCCCATCTCCGGCCTTGACTGCTCTCGACCTTTGAACAGAACCACAACTCTTACCTTGTCGCCACCTTTTAGAAACTTGATGATTTGCGCTTTTTTGGTCGCAAAGTCATGCTCCTCAGTTTTCAAACTAAATCGGCATCCCTTGATACCAATGTTGGTCTGATTCTTCCTAGCTTCCCTAATTTTCTGAGCGGCTTCGTATTTAAACTTTCCGAAGTCCATCAGTTTGCAAACCGGTGGTGCCGAGTTAGGTGAAACTTCAACTAGATCTAAATCGGCCTCCTGAGCCATACGCAGTGCATCTTCGATGCGGACGATGCCCAGTTGTTCTCCGTTTGGGCCGACAAGTCGAACCTCTGGAACACGGATTCGTTCATTGATACGCGGATCGCTGATCTGCTTCTCCTTTTGACGTGACTAAGATGGCCACGTCAAAACAAGCACCTGCTTGCTAACGCGCAGAACTAAGTTCAAAGCTTTACCCGGCAACCTCTAGAAATCGGTAGACGCGGGTGGGAAATGAATCCACTTCTGACTGCTGACCTAGGTCAACAGAGCCGTAGGCTAGCCTAGCAGAGAAGTATTCGGAAAGTGAAGCCCCAAAATGAACGAAAATGACGAGCTAAAAGCTCTTCGTGAGCTGGAAGAAGTCCCAGCAGTTGAAGTTATAACCGCTACGGCTATCCACCTCCTGAGTGCCGCTGCTGTTCAGGTTGGATTAGCCGAATCCGGTTACAAAGGTGACCTGGATGAGGCGAGGAAACTAATTAATGCCTTGGCTGGCCTAATAACTTCTGCTTCTGCTGATTTGGGAGACCATCACGCTAGACCGCTACGAGATGGGCTTCGCTCTCTTCAACTAGCCTTTCGAGAAGCCTCGGCTATCCAAGACCCACCTGGAATGGGTCCAGGCGAAAAGTACACCGGGCCAGTCAGCTAACTGGCAGGTATCTAACTCCAACAGAATCCACGAGCTCAACGAATCTCTTACTATTTCCCAAAACTTCAAAAAAATCCTTTTCTAGCTCCTGCAAATCTGATTCCGTCAAACCAGGTTCTAAATAAATAGTTATTAGTAACTCTTGACCGGCAAGACTTGCCTGTGGATCTCCGTTTGAAAGCGCAAAACTATCTACCCAATCGAAACCTTCCAAGCAGGAGGAGATTAATTTTTCCACCTCAGGATTGGTATCTGGAGATGACCAAGGAAGACCCTGAGCAATTGCCACTATTGCAGGACGTCTGAAAACAAACTCAGTTTCGGACGTGGCATCTAGGACAATCCGAGTATTACCTTCGCTAGCTGCGGCTAGCGCCGCAGCCCTGCCAATATTAGGCACTGGTCTTGCCTCGGGATTCCAATCTTTCATAGCTTGAACAGAACTGAACACCGGCAACGCTGTTTGCCCATCAGGGCTAGCTACTGTGACGATGCTTAGCTCAGCACTCTTATCTGTCCTGAGACCAGATTCAGAAATCCCCTGTTCGCCTAGATTTGCGACTAGTGGAACTAAGACGCGGGACCTGCCAAAAGTTTCTGCTACTGATCCAGAAGTCAACTCTCCTGATCTAAAAGCGAAAAGTGCATTTAGAAGGGCAGGATCTGCTGAACCATCGTCATCTTTGAACCTGTTGTCACTAAAAGCCCTACCGGCCCATGGCACGCCGGCGGAATCTGAGAATCTTGACTCTTCATCCATTCACTATTTCCAATGCTTGAGCCAAATCAAAATCCCCAACTTGAATCGCCTTACCCACTATGGCCCCGGAGCAGTTAGTCGATTCAAGAAGGGAAATGAGTTGCGAGATGGTGGCTACTCCTCCAGAAGAAATTAGACGGGCTGAAGTAAGAGTAGAAACTCTGTCTATTAGAGATTGGTTAGGTCCTGTGAGCATGCCATCGGTGACGACATCGGTAAGGCAAATGACTTTAACTTCTAAATCTTCTAGGTAGTCAACCACGTATTCAAATGAACCAAAGTTATCTGAGCTACCTCGAGGCATGACCAGCTCTCCTTGAATGTCTAGAGCAAAAGATACTATCTCTCGGTATTTTTCTATAGTTTTTCTAAGCCAAGCATTGTCAGCCAAACTCATACTGGAAACGTTAATTCTCTTTGCACCTGAATCAAGAGCTCGGCTAAAACTATTCTGATCCTGGATACCGCCACTGATCTGGAAATCAATCTGAGGGGCCGAGGATATAAGTTTTGATATCAAGTCTTGGTTATTCCCTCGCCCAAAAGCCTGATCCAAGTCGACGATGTGCACCCACTCAGCTCCTGCTTGGATAAACTGCTCCAAAACTTCTGCAGGATGGACCTTTGTTGAGCCAGAATCTAGCTGACCTTTGGCTGGACGCACGGCCCACGACTCGGATATATCCAAGGCAGGTAAAAGCTCAAAAGGAGTGCTCATGTTTGCCCATCTCAAAGGTTAGAGATTTCATTCTCTCATTGAGAGGAAGCCAAACAATTTATTACTTGATAGGCAAAGCCAGCTGCATGCCCGCAGCAAGTGTGCTCGATTCCAAATTATTCAATGCGACAAGTTTGGTGATGAAATCTCTGGGATCTTGATTGGCACCATAACGCTCAGCGAGAGCCCAAAGAGTGTCGCCTGACCTGACGGTTACATATGCGAAATTAGTCGCCTGTGTCGAAAGATTTGAATCGTTGGCTTGGGCAGGGCTCAGGTTTGAAGAGCCAAGCATCGAAAGGGAGGTAACTGAAGCCACTACAAATGCCCAAAAAAGAACAATACGAGCGACCCGCACGGAAGGTCTAACCGAATATGAAGCACTCTGGACCTGCACCCTAGGTCTTGGCGTTTGCTTGACTTGACGTACTCTATCC
>JBJTHM010000141.1:0-4332 GCA_046094465.1 Rhodoluna sp.
TATTCAAGAAACTTATCTTTTTAGCTCGCATGATTACTTTAATTCTTGCCAGAGCAGATTTACCCATACCGTGTAGTTCCATAACTTCATCTTCAGTAACTTTACGTAGATCTGAAACTTTATAAAGCTTGGCTCCAACTAGAGCCTTAACTGCAGGTGAGGCTAGACCTATTTGCTCCCACTCGTAACCTGGCTCGTTAGATTTTTTTGGAGAAGCGCTCATAATACTTTATCTTTTCTATCTTCTAGTGACTTTGCTACAAAAATCATAAATCCAAGTATTGCCAAGAGTTGAATCAGCATTAGCCATCCTGGAACATCTACATACCACCAGGTAATTGATGGAAGACCAAAGAGTGACAGCACCGGTAGATGTATTAGGTAGAGAGCTAGAGAGTTTTTATCCCACCAGCAAAAGACACCTCCTTTGTTTTTACCGAAGCCAGAAAGAGCTTTTAGAGTAATGAAGACATCCATTTCAACTAAAGTCACTCATAGAACCAATTCAGCAACGAACAATTGCGACTTTATCAGTGGGGCGAAGCGTATGCCCAATTTTTGTATCAGTTTAGACAAGATTGAAACAGCACCTGTTCGTCTCTGAAAATCAGATGAGCCCTAGGTCTATACTTTGCTCATAAAGTCAAATTCGCCACCATCGCAAGGAGTCAACTTGTCCAGTATCAAAAAGCTAGTCGCGCTAGCATCCTTGGTTTTTCTTACCCTAACTTCAGCGTCTCTTACCGCATGGCCAGCCAGCGCAGCCCCCTTTCCTGTACATCCAAGCTCAAATGCGGGCAAGGAATATACCTTCACTGTCGGCAGCTTAGTCATGGCTAATTTCCAATGTGAGACCTCGGGGACAGAGACAATCGAAGGCACCAATTATCTACAAGGCAATATCCCAACTGGTACCACTTGGGACACTGCGACTGGGTCATTGAGTGGAATAGCTAGTGAGGTTGGCGACTTTGTATTCGGTAAGTGGCAGTGTCTATACAACGACGGCACTCCAAGACAGATAACTGGCGGGGGAGACTTACTAACTACAATCCGCATTATTGCACGTGAAGATTGTGATATAAAATCCAACGATGTCAGCTATTGCGATTTCAGCGGTAGAGATTTCTTTAATGCTGGATTCAACAATAAGAATATGTCCTACACAAGCTTGGTAGGTATGACTAGTCGTTTTTCTTATTGGGATACGACAGATCTAAGCCACGCAGATTTAACTGACGCCACTTTGTATTATGCTCACATGCGGAATGCAAACTTCACGAATGCTGATCTAACAGATGCCGATTTAACTTATACGAACTTGAATGGCGCGGATTTCACTGGTGCAAACTTGACTGGTGTTGTTTCTGGTTCAATCATGGGAAATCCTTCAGTTTTACCTACCGGATGGAAAGTGGAACTCGGTTATCTAGTTGGACCAGGAGCCAACCTAACTGATGCCGACCTAACTGGCGCAAATCTCGATGGTGTGGACTTAACCGGAGCTGTGCTAAAAGGTGTTAAGTCTGGTCGCATCACGGGTGAACCGATTTTGCCTGAGGGTTGGTTCTTGAATGCCGGTTACCTAATTGGCCCTGGTGCGGACCTAAGTTATAGAAACTTAAATGGAGTTACTGTTTGGTTTGCTGACTTTACCGACGTCAACCTCACCGGCTCCAGCGTGGACGGAGCAGCTTTCATTTACGCTAAGTCATTTGCTGGAGTTCGTTCTGGTGGGATGACTGGAAGTTTCCATTACGGGGTCCCGCCTCTGGTCAATGGCTACATAATTGCTCCTGGAGTGAACCTTGAAGGAGCGAATCTTCAGGGAGCAGATTTAGACAATCTTGATCTCACTAGTGCAAATCTAAGAGGTGCAGATTTGACTGGGGCTAGTTTGATAGGCACAAAGCTCAATGCTTGCAACTTGGTTAATGTTGACCTAACTGACACTGATCTAACAAATGCGGATTTCAGGGGTGCCACGATTCGAAATGTCAGATTCAGTGGCGCGACCATGACGCAGGCTAATTTCAGTGAGACCGACGTATATAACTCTGAGTTTTACGGAACGAAATTCCAGCTAACAGATTTCATGTTTTCTAACTTTGTGGATACAAGATCGATGTATGTTTCCGGAAGCATCCTCGGTACCGGCACCATTGAAGTTACTGATGGTGTCATCTACTCTCGCTTTGTCGACTCATTTGTGCCAAGAGTGGACGGTGTCCCGATGTTAGGCAACCTGCTTACTGTCGCAACTGCGCTACCTCTACCTCAAGGGGCTAATGTCAGTTACCAATGGGTTAGAAGTGGAATTTTGATTCCCGAAGCAACCGCACCTTTCTATGTAGTTCAGCCTGATGACTTCGGTCAAACAATCGGGGTCGCCATCTTTGTAAGCAAACCAGGCTTCTCAACTCGAGCTGATTTCAGCGATATCGTGAATGTGATTCCAAAGCAGATGGTCCAGACAGCTGTCACTATTACCGGTAAATCAAAGGTTGGTAGCAAGCTAACTGCAAAGACAACCGCTTGGGTCGCAGGAGCGAAGATTGCTTACCAGTGGCTTAGAAACGGGAAAGTCATTAAGGGAGCCAACAAAGCAACCTACGTGCTAAGCGCTAAAGACAAGAAAGCCAAAGTAAGTGTGAATGTAACCCAGACAAGTAAGGGTTACGCGAACTCAAGTAAGGCTTCTGCTGCTCTGAAGATAAAGTAAATCTGCTTACCTTTGGGAGAGTACGAAACCATGTCAAACCTCTCTTGGTAATCAGGTTAGGAACTAACTGAGCAGTTACTGATTATGACTGAAATAGCTACAGCTGCAAAGGCGCTGCAGGATGGCTCATTGGTTGCCTTCCCAACCGAAACCGTCTACGGTTTGGGTGCTGATGCAACGAACCCTTCAGCGGTAGCGCGCATATTTGACGTAAAAGGAAGGCCTAAGAACCATCCGCTGATAGTCCACGTATTAGATGTTTCTCAAATCAATGATTGGGCCAGAGAAATTCCCAGCTACGCAGTTGAGTTGGCAAATGCTTTCTGGCCAGGACCGATGACATTGGTGTTAAGGCGAACTGATTTAGCCAAGGATTTCATAACTGGTTCTCAAGACACGGTCGGCCTTAGAATTCCAAGCCACCCGGTCGCAAGAGAACTACTTAGAACCTTTTCTGAATTAGGAGGGAAAGGGGTTGCAGCACCAAGTGCAAATCTATTTGGTCGCGTGTCCCCAACTAGTGCACCTGATGTTTTAGCTGAACTCGGGGAAAGGTTAGTTTCAGGCGATCTGATTCTAGATGGTGGTTCAGCTGAAGTTGGCGTGGAATCAACAATTATTGATTGCACAAGATCCGCTCCTGCTGTTTTGCGACCCGGTGCAATAACTAAAGGAATGATTCAAGAGGTAACAGGTTTAGATCTTTTGGACGAACAAACTGAGATTAGAGTTAGCGGTTCACTCGAATCCCATTACGCACCTAGGGCAAAAGTGCTTTTAGATCAAGAGCCTTTAGCGGGGGATGGTCTGGTAGCTCTTTCTAGTATCCCAACACCATCAGGCGTTATAAGGATTGCTTCTCCGGATAATAGTGAACAATATGCCCGAATGCTTTACGGGGCTTTGAGAGAAGCAGATCGGCTTGGTCTCGAACGCGTTGTCGCCGTCCTTCCAGAAGGCGAAGATATAGCAGTTGCAGTGAGGGATAGGCTCAAAAGGTCTGGTGCTTAACCCATATGAGACTGGAACTTAGAGCCAGTCTCTACTAGCGCTTGTCGAGTTGCTTCCTCAAAAGCTCTTCGTCAGCGGCACGGATTATCTCGAAGCTTTGCTTTGCTACGGTGTAATCGGTGTAACCGGTGATCATCTCTCCAGCAGTAGTTATTTCGAGAGCCACTGACCCATCCACGTTTGTGATCTTGAAACCCTTTCTATCTCCCAAAACCAATACTTTGTCATAGAAGTAATTGGACCCACCATCGGTCGTGTCGAAGAAAGTTCGAGAGATTATTCCGCGGTCCGGAGCATTCAGCCTAGATGGTGAACTAAAGGATTCAGTTGGTCCGTAGCTACTCCAGTTCACACCCTTTTTGGATGTGGAATCAAAAATTGTTCCTTCTGTTTTATCCGCGTTTGCAGTTGTCCAGGAGATTACTTCCTCGAATGTGTTTTCGGCTATTTTCATGAGTGCATTGAAGTTTCTGATGTTTTCTTCATTCTTTAGCCACTTTGATTCATATTTAGTTTTAGCTTTAATCATGAGCGATCGTATTCGAGAATTGTTGTAGTCCAGTTCTAGGTTTAGTAGACAGCTAGTCGGTAAGTAATAG
>JBJTHM010000142.1:0-15961 GCA_046094465.1 Rhodoluna sp.
ACCGAGTCTGGCTCAAAACAGACTCAGGCAATCAAGCGCCTGAAGGTGGTCTCTTCGTTCTTGCAGTCAAACACTCCTGTAACTTCAATGGTTCTTGAAGTGCTACCAGTGCTCCCACCGGAGATTCGTCCGATGGTTCAGCTAGACGGTGGTCGCTTTGCAACATCTGATCTAAATGATCTCTACCGCCGAGTTATTAACCGTAACAACCGTCTGAAGAGATTCGTTGACCTAGGTGCTGTTCCTAAGACAATTCTGAACAACGAAAAGCGCATGCTTCAGGAAGCTGTCGATGCACTATTCGATAACGGACGTCGTGGACGTCCAGTTACCGGAACAGGTAACCGTCCACTGAAGTCTCTATCAGATCTTCTAAAGGGTAAGCAGGGTCGTTTTCGTCAGAACCTACTGGGTAAGCGTGTTGACTACTCTGGTCGTTCAGTTATCGTGGTTGGTCCACAGCTGAAGATGCACCAGTGTGGTTTGCCAAAGCTTATGGCACTGGAACTATTCAAGCCGTTTGTGATGAAGCGTCTGGTTGATCAGGGCATTGCAATGAACATCAAGAGCGCTAAGCGCATGGTGGAGCGTAGCCGCCCACAGGTTTGGGATATTCTAGAAGAAGTCATTCGTGAGCGTCCAGTGCTACTTAACCGTGCACCAACACTGCACCGTCTAGGTATCCAGGCGTTTGAGCCACTGCTGGTTGAAGGTAAGGCTATTCAGCTGCACCCGCTGGTTTGTGCTGCCTTCAACGCTGACTTCGATGGTGACCAAATGGCTGTTCACCTACCGCTATCTGCTGAGGCTCAGGCTGAGGCAAGACTATTGATGCTTGCTTCAAATAACATCTTGAAGCCATCCGATGGTAAGCCGGTAGCAACACCGTCACAGGATATGATCATTGGTCTCTACTTCATGACAACTGTCAAAGAGGGAGGCCTCGGTGAGGGACGAGTATTCGGTTCTGTTGCAGAAGCACAACTTGCCTATGACATCCACGCACTGGATGTTCAGGCTAAGGTCAAGATTCGTGTCAACGGTGTAATCAAAGACACCACTTTGGGTAGAACTCTGTTTGCACAGACTCTGCCGGAAGGTTTTGAGTGGACTGAAGAGCAGGTTGGTAAGAAGCAGATCTCTAAGATCCTGGAACTTATGGTGGAAAAGTGTGAGCGCGTTGAAGTTGCTCAGGCTCTAGACCGTATCAAGGATGCTGGTTTCTACTGGGCTACTCGTTCAGGTGTTTCGATGGCTATCTCTGATGCAAACTTCGACTCTGAAGGCAAGTTCGATAAAGAGCGTGCCAAGATGATCCGCGAGGGTGAGAAGGAGCACACCAAGATTCAAGAGTCATTCGACCTAGGTGGTATTACCGACCTAGAGCGTCGTGACGAGCTTGGAGCTTTGTGGTTCAAGCGCACCAACGAGATTCAGGAACTACTGCAGTCTGAAATCCCTCAGGGTAACGCGATTCGCATGATGGTTGAATCAGGTGCTCGTGGTAACTGGATTCAGGTTCGTTCCGTTCTTGGTATGCGAGGCCCAGTTGCAACATCTTCGGGTGACTTTGCACCGATGCCGGTCAAGGGTAACTACCTGGTAGGTCTTACCGCATCTGAGTACTTCATTAACGCAACCGGTGCTCGTAAGGGTAACGCTGATACTGCTATGAAGACCTCGGCTGCTGGTTATCTGACCCGTCGTCTAGTGGATGTTGCTCAGGATGTTATTGTTCGTGATCCAGATTGTGACACTTCAAGGTATCTAGAGAAATCCCTAAAGGATGTTGACGGTAACTGGGATGATTCAAACATCGAGCTTTCCATCATGCAGCGTAACCTCGCTGAAGATGTGAAGGTTGATGGCAAGGTCATCGCTAAGCGCAACGATGCAATCAACATTCAGTTGGTAAACCTGCTGAAGTCGGCTGACGTTGAGACTGTAAAGGTTCGCTCAGTATTTACCTGTGATGCACTCAGTGGTGTTTGTGCTGCCTGTTACGGTGTCTCGCTAGCTACCAACGAGCCAGTTGAGCTCGGTGAAGCTATCGGTATTATTGCCGCTCAGTCAATCGGTGAGCCTGGTACACAGCTAACCATGCGTACCTTCCACACCGGTGGTGCAGCTGCTGCAACTACCAAGCGTACAATCTTGAAATCAATCGGTGGTCAGAAGGTTCGTGTTGAGCGTCTGATTTCCTATGACATCACTCAGGGTCTAACTGGTGTTACTGACTTGCTAGAAGCACGTCCAGGTTGGCGTCAGGGTAAGGTCGGTGTGCTAGCTTTCTGGCCAGGTCGCATTGAGTTGAAGGCAATGACTCGCGAGTGGGTTGCACTAAACCGCGATGTTACCGTTCGTGAAATTGCTGAAATCGAAAGCAAGGATGACAAGAGCACCAAGAACAAAATCTATGCTCAGGTAATCGTTGCTGTTGATGATAAGGATGGCGCAAAGGTCGCTGACACCACTAAGGCTGGTAAAGCTGTTGTGGTTCAGGAAGCCGGTGAGATCACCAAGGTGACCGACGAATACATCGAGGTTCAGGTTGACCGCACTGTCACTCCAAGACTGGAGCCAGGTATTAACCTCTCCGATGCTAAGTTGTCTGAGATCCAGGCTGAGAACAAGAGAACCAAGAGCCAGATGGCTAAGGTTCGTTACGAGTTGAAGGCTTTTGCTAACGACGGTAACCGTTCAAAGCAGCGCGTGTTTGTCAAAGTTGGTGACAAGGTGGTAAACGGTCAGGTAATTGCTGACGGTCTACTTGCTTACCCAGTTGCTGATCAGGAAGCACTACCTAAGTTCAAGAAAGCAAAGCTTGAAGCAGGTAAGGTCCTGAACTCAATGGATTTGATCACCAAGTTCGGAATCGTCAAGGAAGTTGATGTCTTCATCACCCCTAGCGATGAGGGCTACGCTGAGGCAGAGAAGATTGCGCAGAACTACGCGTTCAGCCGTTCAACTTCGAAGACCTTCGCCAAGCTATCGCCGAAGGACAAGATTGCCACCATCCCAGCAGGGGATATCGAAGCCGAGCTCTTGGTGCAACCAGGCGACTGGGTTGGCCAGGGAGAGTACGTCATCGACGGAACTCCTAACCCACACGCAGTACTGTCTGTGCTTGGACCAAAGTGGGCAGCCTACGAAATCATCAAGGGTGTTCAGGCCATCTATGGATCCCAGGGTGTGCCACTGCACGATAAGCACCTCGAGGTTATCGTCCGTCAGATGCTCGGTAAGGTTACCGTCATCGAATCTGGTGAGACCGACATGTTGCCAGGTGAAATCATTGACCGCACTAGATTCCAGTCAACGAACCGTGAAGCTCAGAGATCTGGAGCAAAGCCTGCTTCAGCACGTCAGGAAGTAATGGGTATGACCCGTGCTTCCTTGGCTGCCCAGTCATGGTTGTCTGCTGCATCGTTCCAGGAAACTACCAGAGTCTTGACTCAGGCAGCCCTAGATCGTAGAGAAGACAAGCTTGAGGGTCTGAAGGAGAACGTCATCATCGGTAAGTTGATCCCAGCCGGTACTGGTCTAAAGGACTACCGTGCCATTGAGGTCGAGGCCACCGAAGAGGCTAAGGCAGAGCGCTATCCGAACCGTATCTGGGATGCCCCAGTTGCTTCGGAGGGCGAAGAATTTGCCCCAGCCAACCTATTCTCAGCAGATTTTGACGACTGGTCAGATTCGAAGGAATAGTCCAAAAATACTGTTTGACCCACCCGAGTTCTTTCAGGTAGGCTTACAAAGGTTTGTTTAAACCCTTGTCCCTATAGCCTCAAATCAGGGCTCCGGTGGGATAAAACAGTGAAAAAGATGCAGTAAATTGCTGTGTCTAAAACAGTAAGACGGTTATCTAGGTAACCGATAACACAAGGAGAAGTGAGTGCCAACAATTCAGCAGTTGGTCCGTAAGGGTCGCAGCGCAAAGGTATCTAAGACCAAGGCGCCAGCTCTAAAGCAGAGCCCGCAGCGTCGTGGCGTGTGCACCCGTGTTTACACCACCACACCTAAAAAGCCAAACTCGGCGCTTAGAAAAGTGGCACGTGTTAAGTTGTCAAACGGCATCGAAGTCACCGCCTACATCCCAGGCGAAGGTCACAACCTTCAGGAGCACTCAATGGTTCTTGTTCGTGGTGGTCGTGTGAAGGATCTTCCAGGTGTTCGTTACAAGATTGTCCGCGGTGCTCTAGACACCCAGGCAGTTAAGAACCGTAAGCAGGCTCGAAGCCAATACGGTGCGAAGAAGGGTAAGTAATGCCTCGTAAAGGTCCAGTAACCAAGAAGCCAGTGGTTGTCGATCCAGTTTATGGATCTCCAGTAGTTACCACACTGGTTAACAAGATTTTGCTTGATGGAAAAAAGTCTGTAGCTGAATCAATCGTTTATGGTGCACTTGAAGGTGCAGCAACCAAGAGTGGTCAGGATGCAGTAGTTCTTCTAAAGAAAGCTCTAGATAACATCCGTCCAACCGTTGAGGTTCGCTCTCGTCGTGTTGGTGGTTCAACCTACCAGGTTCCAGTTGAAGTGAAATCACACCGTGCAAACACTTTGGCACTTCGTTGGTTGGTTGGCTATGCAAAGGCTCGTCGTGAGAAGACAATGACCGAGCGACTAATGAACGAGATTCTCGATGCTTCAAACGGCCTAGGTGCTGCAGTCAAGCGTCGTGAAGACACCCCCAAGATGGCAGAGTCCAACAAGGCTTTCGCACATTACCGCTGGTAAGAATTAGGAGCTTCCGCTTGTTAAATATTCTTTAGCAAGCGGTTGTTCTATTAAGTAAGAAGAAAATAACTAGAAGAGAAGGACCATCGTGGCCCAGGAAGTATTGACCGACCTAAACAAGGTTCGCAACATCGGTATCATGGCGCACATTGACGCCGGTAAGACAACTACCACCGAGCGTATTTTGTTCTACACCGGTATCACTCACAAGATTGGTGAGGTGCACGACGGTGCTGCCACCATGGACTGGATGGAGCAGGAGCAGGAGCGCGGTATCACCATTACCTCGGCTGCTACCACCTGTTTCTGGAACAAGAACCAGATCAACATCATTGACACCCCTGGACACGTGGACTTTACCGTTGAGGTTGAGCGTTCACTTCGTGTGCTAGATGGTGCTGTTGCCGTATTCGACGGTAAAGAGGGTGTTGAGCCTCAGTCAGAGACCGTTTGGCGTCAGGCAGATAAGTATGACGTTCCAAGAATCTGTTTTGTGAACAAGATGGACAAGCTAGGTGCTGATTTCTACTTCACCGTAGACACCATCATTAGCCGTCTAGGCGCTAAGCCACTTGTAATCCAGCTACCTATCGGTGCAGTGTCGACCTTTGATGGTGTTATCGACATAGTTGAGATGCGCGCGCTTACCTGGCGTGGAGACGTGGAAATGGGCGCTAAGTACAACGTCGAAGAGATCCCAGCAGATATGAAGGCTAAGGCTGATGAGTACCGTGCCAAGTTGCTAGAAGCTGTTGCTGAAGCAGATGATGCTCTGATGGAGAAGTACTTCGCTGGTGAAGAACTTTCTGTTGCTGAAATCAAATCAGCTATTAGAAAGTTAACTGTCACCTCGCAGCTTTACCCAATCCTCTGTGGTTCTGCATTCAAGAACAAGGGTGTTCAGCCAATGCTAGATGCAGTGGTTGACTACCTACCATCACCTCTTGATGTTCCAGCTGTTGAAGGTCACGATGTTCGCGATGAAGAGAAAATGATCACTCGTGAGCCAAAGGCATCTGAGCCTTTTGCCGCTCTTGCTTTCAAGGTTATGACCCACCCATTCTTTGGTCGTCTGACATACATTCGTGTTTACTCAGGTCAAGCTAACCAGGGTGATCAGGTTTTGAACTCAACTAAGGACCGTAAGGAGCGCATTGGAAAACTATTCCAGATGCACGCCAACAAGGAAAACCCAGTTGAGTCAGTAACCGCAGGTCACATCTATGCAGCTATTGGTCTAAAAGACACCACTACCGGTGACACTCTCTGTGATTCTTCTAACCCTGTTGTTCTAGAATCAATGACCTTCCCTGAGCCAGTGATCTCGGTTGCTATTGAACCTAAGACCAAGGGTGACCAGGAGAAACTAGGTCTTGCTATTCAGAAACTTGCTGAAGAAGACCCAACCTTCCGCGTTGAGCAGGATCAGGAAACTGGTCAGACTGTTATCTCTGGCATGGGTGAGTTGCACCTAGATATCTTGGTCGACCGTATGCGTCGTGAATTCAAGGTTGAAGCTAACGTAGGTAAGCCACAGGTTGCCTACCGCGAGACCATTCGCCGTGTCGTTGAAAAGCACGACTACACCCACAAAAAGCAAACCGGTGGTTCTGGTCAGTTTGCTAAGGTGCAGATCAAGCTTGAACCGATGGATGTTGAAGGCGAAAAGACTTACGAGTTCGTAAATGCCGTAACTGGTGGTCGTGTTCCACGTGAATACATCCCATCGGTTGATGCAGGTATCAAAGATGCCATGCTGGTTGGAACTCTTGCTGGATACCCTGTGGTGGGTGTCAAAGCTACTCTTCTTGATGGTCAGTATCACGACGTTGACTCGTCTGAAATGGCCTTCAAGATTGCCGGATCGATGGCTTATAAAGAGGCATCGAGAATGGCACAACCTGTACTGCTCGAGCCGTTGATGGCCGTCGAAGTGCGTACCCCAGAGGAATACATGGGGGATGTCATCGGTGACCTAAACTCTCGCCGTGGTCAGATTCAGGCAATGGACGACGCCTCGGGCGTCAAGGTCGTTCGCGCCTTAGTGCCGCTGTCTGAAATGTTCGGTTACGTCGGTGACCTACGCTCGAAGACCTCGGGCCGTGCGGTCTACTCGATGACCTTTGAAACCTATGCTGAGGTGCCAAGGGCTGTCTCTGACGAGATCGTACAAAAGAGCAAAGGCGAGTAAGGGATAGGGCTACCTAAACCTTCGGTTTTGTGAGTAAGATAGTAATTCTGTAAACCCCAAATCTTTATGGGCATAAACCATGCCCAAAGGGATACGACGAGTCCTGAGGAGGACCTATAAATGGCTAAGGCGAAATTCGAGCGCACCAAGCCGCACGTCAACATCGGTACCATCGGTCACGTTGACCACGGTAAGACGACTCTGACAGCGGCCATTACCAAGGTGCTACACGACAAGTACCCAGACTTGAACGCATCTTATGCGTTCGACCAGATCGATAACTCACCTGAAGAAAAGCAGCGTGGTATTACGATCAACATCTCACACGTTGAGTACCAGACCGAGAAGCGCCACTACGCTCACGTAGACGCTCCGGGCCACGCTGACTACATCAAGAACATGATTACTGGTGCAGCTCAGATGGATGGTGCGATTCTTGTAGTAGCAGCAACCGATGGCCCAATGCCACAGACCAAGGAGCACGTGCTGCTTGCTCGTCAGGTTGGTGTTCCATACATTGTTGTTGCGCTGAACAAGTCAGACATGGTTGACGATGCAGAAATCCTAGAACTAGTTGAGGTTGAGGTCCGCGACCTACTAACTCAGTATGAGTTCCCAGGCGACACTGCTCCAGTTATCCAGGTTTCTGCTCTAAAGGCACTAGAAGGTGACGCCAAGTGGGGTCAGACCGTTCTAGATCTAATGGACGCAGTGGACAACAACATCCCTGAGCCTGTTCGTGACCTAGACAAGCCATTCCTAATGCCTGTTGAAGACGTGTTCACCATCACTGGTCGTGGAACAGTTATCACCGGAAAGATTGAGCGTGGAAAGGTCAACGTGAACGACGAAGTCGAGATCGTTGGTATCCGCGAGAAGCAGAAGACCACCGTTACCGGTATCGAAATGTTCCGTAAGCTACTCGACTACGCAGAAGCTGGTGAGAACGTAGGTCTACTACTTCGTGGAACCAAGCGTGAAGAGGTTGAGCGTGGACAGGTTGTTGTAAAGCCTGGTTCAATCACCCCACACACTGGCTTTGACGCTAACGTCTACATCCTTTCAAAGGATGAGGGTGGTCGTCACAACCCGTTCTACTCAAACTACCGTCCACAGTTCTACTTCCGTACCACAGACGTAACCGGTGTTATCACCCTTCCGTCCGGTACTGAAATGGTTATGCCTGGCGACACCACCGAAATGGCAGTTGAGCTAATTCAGCCAATCGCTATGGAAGAAGGTCTACGCTTTGCTATCCGTGAAGGTGGCCGTACCGTTGGTGCTGGAACAGTTACCAAGATCACTAAGTAAGTAGTTTTCAAAACAAAAAGACCTCCGGTTTCCCGGAGGTCTTTTTGTTTTCACCCCCAGCTGTGTGAAACCTTGGATGCAGTCGCCTGAGCTGGAAAACTCACACTCCTGAAAACTGGGTGGCAAATCTTGATTCCCCTAATGATTAGAAGTCTAGGGATTTCAGGACCCCATTCCCAGTGGTTGCCTGTCCCTTCTTTGGGGGACACGGCCTAACCAAGGGCAATAACTATGCTGGCTGCTAGTAAAACGAGCGAGACAGGTGCCCAGATTGCTCTTTCCTTTTTGCTTCTGGTGATTGTGTTCATGATCAAGGCGATGCTGAATAATCCAACTACTGCCCAATTTGCCACCGAGTTGAGTTGTGAATCCAGAAGTCTTGGCAATAGCCCAATCTGTCCTAGAAAATGGCCAATTAGTGCCAAATAGAGAACAGTTGTTATGGCCGAGCCAATCCTCAGGTTTCTAGGCAGTTTGCCTTTGTTTTGACCACCAAAGGCATACTCTCCCAGAGGGGCTCCTGCCATGATTGCCAACTGGAATATGCTCACCCCAGAGAGAAATCCAATGGCGATCCAGGAGGCTACGAATGTCAGGTTCATGGCTCTAGTCTGCCAAATCTTCGCTGACAGGAAGCAAAAGTTTTTGGTGTCGAATACTTGATTTTTTCGATACTGGGACTTGCATAGACACGTAGTTTTCTGCCAAGATAGAGAGGTTCATGTGTAGTCGCCTTGTCTTAGGCGAACCACTGCAGGCAGAGTGAACCGCTACAAACGGGTCCGGCCGCAGCAGAACCGAAAACTTTACCGAAACTAGCTTTGGTTTGTCGCGGGTGAAAACTTGCGACACGCCCGAATGCGTGGGTCGGTGCCCCAGGTAACTGGGTTTGACAGATAAATAGTGGTGCAAGAAAAAGTGCTGCTAATTATTGATGTCTCTGACATCAAGAAAGCGAGTCATAATGGCAGATCAAAAGATCCGCATTCGACTGAAGTCGTACGACCACGAGGTCATCGATTCATCGGCGCGCAAGATCGTTGACACCGTTACTAGAGCCGGTGCAAAGGTTGTTGGCCCTGTGCCACTACCTACCGAGAAGAACGTTGTCGTGGTCATTCGATCACCTCACAAATACAAGGACAGTCGCGAGCACTTCGAGATGCGAACCCACAAGCGTCTAATCGATATCATCAACCCAACTCCTAAGGCAGTTGACTCGTTGATGCGACTAGATCTTCCAGCAGACGTAAACATCGAGATCAAGCTCTAAGGAAAATCAAGATGACTATCACTAGAAACGTAAAGGGTATCCTGGGCAAAAAGCTCGGTATGACTCAGGGTTGGGATTCCAACAACAAGATGATTCCGATCACCGTTGTTGAAGTTGGTTCCAACGTAATCACTCAGATCAAAAACCAAGAGGTTGATGGCTACCAAGCTATTCAGGTTGCTTTTGGTTCAATTGATCCTCGCAAGGTTAACAAGCCAGATGCAGGTCACTTTGCTAAAGCTGGAGTTACTCCTCGTCGCTACCTAGCTGAGATCAGAACTGCCGATGCAGATACATATGCTGTCGGTCAAGAACTTGGCGTTGACATTTTTGAAGTTGGTCAGGTTATCGATGTTGTTGGAACCAGCAAGGGTAAAGGTTTTGCCGGTCACATGAAGCGTCACGGATTCTCCGGTGTTGCTGCATCTCACGGTGCTCACCGTAACCACCGTAAGCCTGGATCGATTGGTGCTACCACGACTCCGGGCCGTGTTTTTAAAGGAACACGTATGGCTGGACGTATGGGTCAGGACCGCGTTACCACTTTGAACCTAACCGTCCACGGCATTGATGCTGAGAAGGGTCTGCTACTTATCAAGGGTGCAGTTCCAGGATCAAAGGGCTCACTAGTTTTCGTTCGCAATGCAGTAAAGAAGGGTGAGTAATCCTCATGGCTAACGTAGACGTACTAGACGTAAAAGGTAACAAGGCTGGTTCATTCGAACTAGACAAGAACCTTTTCGATGTCAACATTTCTGTTCCACTGGTACATCAGGTTGTAGTTGCTCAGCTAGCAGCTGCTCGCCAGGGTACTCAGTCAACCAAGCGCCACGGTGAAGTATCCGGTACCGGTAAGAAGCCGTTCAAGCAGAAGGGTACCGGTCGTGCTCGTCAGGGATCGCTCCGTGCACCACAGATGCGCGGTGGTTACATCACTCACGGTCCAAAGCCAAGACTTTACGACCAAAGAACCCCAAAGAAGATGATTAGGGCTGCTGTATTGCAGGCACTGACTGACCGCGTGAGAAACAACCGTTTGCACGTAGTTGAGTCACTATCACTAGCTGACAAGCCATCGACTAAGGCAGCGCAGGCTTATCTTGCTAAGTTCACCAAGCAGAAGAACGTTCTTGTTGTCTTGGATAGAACCGATGAGATGAGCTACCTGTCACTTCGTAACCTACAGAACGTTCATGTCATTCCAGTTGACCAGCTCAACGCCTATGACATCTTGAACTCGGATGATTTGGTGTTCACTAAGTCGGCTATTGAAGAGTTCACCGCTAACTCAAAGAAGGAGGCGTAAATCATGACTGCGATTTCTAAAAACCCTCGCGATGTGATCATTCGTCCTATCGTTTCTGAAAAGTCATACAACCTAATCGATCAGGGTAAATATACTTTCGAGGTTGCCCCTGGTTCAAACAAAACTGAGATCAAACAGGCTGTTGAAGTTATCTTCAACGTCAAGGTTGCTTCAGTGAACACTTTGAACCGCATTGGTAAGACCAAGAGAACCCGTTTCGGTATGGGTAAGCGCAAGGACACCAAGCGTGCCATCGTCACTCTAAAGAGTGGTTCCATCGACCTGTTTAGCAACATCGGATAAGGCAGAGATAACTTATGGGTATTCGTAAATACAATCCAACGACTCCTGGTCGTCGTGGCGCATCGGTTTCAGATTTTGCTGAAATCACTCGCTCGACTCCAGAGAAGTCTCTTTTGCGTCCGCTACCAAAAACCGGTGGTCGTAACGCTTCTGGTCGCATCACCACTCGTCACATCGGTGGAGGACACAAGCGTCAGTATCGTATGATCGATTTCCGTCGCAACGACAAGGACGGCGTTCCAGCTGTAGTTGCACACATCGAATACGATCCAAACCGTACAGCTCGTATCGCTCTTTTGAACTACATCGATGGCACCAAGCGTTACATCTTGGCTCCAAAGGGTATCAAGCAGGGTGACAAGATCGAGCAGGGTCCTAACGCTGACATCAAGCCAGGTAATGCTCTTCCTTTGAAGAACATTCCGGTTGGTACCGTTGTTCACGCCATCGAGCTAAAGCCAGGAGGGGGCGCAAAGATGGGTCGTTCAGCAGGAGCTGCTATCCGTCTAGTTGCTAAAGATGGTGGTCTAGCTCAGCTAAGACTTCCTTCTGGTGAAATCAGAAACGTTGATGCTCGTTGCCGTGCCACCATCGGTGAAGTCGGTAACGCTGAACAGTCAAATATCAACCTAGGTAAAGCAGGACGTAAGCGTTGGAAGGGTGTCCGCCCAACCGTTCGCGGTGTTGCTATGAACCCGGTAGATCACCCACACGGTGGTGGTGAAGGTAAGACTTCTGGTGGACGTCACCCAGTGACTCCATGGGGTCAAGCTGAAGGCCGCAGCCGTAAACCTAATTTGCCAAGCGACAAGATGATTGTTCGCCGCCGTCCACGTGGAAGCCACAAGTAGGAGCTAAGAGAATATGCCAAGAAGTCTAAAGAAGGGCCCATTCGTTGATGAGCACCTATTCCAAAAGGTTGCTAAGCAGAACGAGGCCAACACCAAGAATGTGATCAAGACCTGGTCACGTCGCTCGATGATTGTTCCAGCCATGCTCGGACACACCATCGCAGTGCACGACGGTCGCAAGCACATCCCAGTATTCATCACTGAGACCATGGTTGGTCACAAGCTAGGTGAATTCGCCCCTACCCGCACCTTCCGTGGACACGTGAAGGACGACAAGAAGGGTCGTAGAAAGTAATCATGGAAGCTACTGCAAAACTAAAAAGCGTGCGGGTAACCCCACAGAAAGCACGTCGTGTCGTGAACCTGATTCGCGGTAAGAGTGCAGCTGAAGCGCTAGCCATTCTAAAGTTCGCCCCACAGGGTGTTTCTGAGCCGGTCTACAAGCTGGTTGCCTCTGCTGTTGCTAACGCCAAGGTTAAAGCTGATGCCGCTAACGTTCGTTTCGATGAAGAGGATCTGATTATTTCAGCAGCCTTCGTTGACGAGGGTGCCACCATGAAGCGATTCATGCCACGTGCCCAGGGTAGAGCAACTCCTATCATGAAGCGCACCAGCCACATCACTGTTGTTGTTTCAACACCAGACGAGATTATCGCTAAGGCGAACCTACAGAAGAGGAGCAAGTAATGGGTCAGAAAGTAAACCCATACGGTTTCAGACTCGGTATCACCACCGACCACCGTTCACGCTGGTTCGCTGATTCAACCAAGCTAGGTCAGCGCTACAAGGACTATGTTGCTGAGGACATCAAGATCCGTAAGCTACTAACCGAGCGTCTAGACCGTGCCGGTGTTTCACACATCGAGATCGAAAGAACCCGTGACCGCGTTCGTGTTGACATTCACACTGCTCGTCCAGGACTGGTCATTGGCCGTCGTGGAACCGAAGCAGAGTCAATCCGTGGCGATCTAGAGAAGCTAACCAAGAAGCAGATTCAGCTAAACATCCTTGAGGTTAAAAACCCTGAGATGGATGCACAGCTGGTAGCCCAGGGTATTGCCGAGCAGCTTGTTGCTCGTGTTGCTTTCCGTCGTGCTATGCGTAAGGGTATGCAGGGTGCTGAGCGTCAGGGTGCTAAGGGTATCCGTGTTCAGTGTTCCGGTCGTCTCGGTGGTGCTGAAATGTCACGTTCAGAGTTCTACCGTCAGGGACGTGTTCCTCTGCACACACTTCGTGCCAACATCGACTTCGGTTTCTATGAGGCACACACCACCTTCGGTCGTATCGGTGTGAAGGTTTGGATCTACAAGGGTGACATCACCAACAAGGAGCTAGCGGTTCAGCAGGCAAATGCTAAGCCAATGCGTCCTGAAGGTCGTGGACGTCGTCCTAAGGCTGAAGCTGCACCAGCAGCAGAAAAGGTTGAGGCATAAAAATGTTGATTCCTCGTAAAGTCAAGCACCGTAAGCAACACCACCCAAAGCGCGGTGGAGCTGCAACCGGTGGAACTAAGGTCTCTTTCGGTGAGTGGGGTATTCAGGCACTAACTCCTGCATACGTTACCAACCGTCAGATCGAGTCTGCTCGTATCGCGATGACCCGTCACATCAAGCGTGGTGGAAAGGTTTGGATCAACGTGTTCCCTGACCGTCCAATAACTAAGAAGCCTGCAGAAACTCGTATGGGTTCTGGTAAGGGTTCACCGGAGTGGTGGGTAGTGAACATCAAGCCAGGTCGTGTCATGTTTGAACTTTCCGGTGTTACCGAGGAAGTTGCTCGTGAGGCAATGACCCGTGCGATTCACAAGTTGCCACTGAAGGCTCGCATTATCAAGCGTGAAGAAGGTGACGCATAATGATCGGTTCAAAGAACTTAACTCCAGCAGATTTGGATGCTAAGGAAGATGCAGTTTTGGTTGAAGAACTAAAGCGCGCTAAGGAAGAACTATTCAACCTTCGCTTCCAGTCAGCAACTGGTCAGCTAGAAAGCCACGGTCGTATCAAGGCGGTAAAGCGCGACATCGCTCGCATCTACACCATCTTGCGTGAGCGTGAACTGGGTATCCGTGCTGTTGTGGCGGCGGCTCCAGTAAAGGCTGAGAAGAAGGCAACAAAGGCAAAGGCGACTGAGTCGGCTAAAGAAACTGAGGAGGCATAACCATGGCTGAAGTAAACACTGAAGAGCGCGGTTATCGCAAGGTCCGTCGTGGCTACGTAGTTAGCGACAAGATGGACAAGACCATCGTTGTTCAGGTTGAAGACCGTGTAAAGCACCCGCTTTACGGCAAGGTTATTCGCCGCAGCACCAAGATCAAAGCTCACGATGAGAACAACACCGCCGGCATCGGCGATCTAGTTCTCATTCATGAGACCAGACCACTATCGGCAACCAAGCGCTGGCGCTTAGTTGAGGTAGTCGAGAAGGCTAAGTAGTAGGAGATATCTAAATGATTCAGTCAGAGTCAAGAATGAAAGTTGCCGATAACACCGGCGCTAAGGAGCTTCTAGTTATCCGTATTCTCGGTGGATCTGGTCGCCGCTACGCAAGCCTAGGCGATGTAGTGGTGGCAACCGTCAAGGATGCAATACCTGGTGGAAGCGTCAAGAAGAGCGATGTAGTCAAGGCTGTCATCGTTCGCACAAAGAAGGAAGTCCGTCGTCCAGACGGTTCATACATCAAGTTCGACGAGAACGCAGCTGTGATCATCAAGAAAGACGGTGAGCCGCAAGGAACCCGTATCTTTGGTCCAGTTGGTCGTGAACTTCGTGAGAAGAAGTTCATGAAGATTATCTCGTTGGCTCCGGAGGTTATCTAATGGCAACTATCAAAAAAGGTGACACCGTAATGCTTATCGGTGGTGCTAAGGAATCTCGTGGTGGTGATCGCGGTAAGACTGGAACTGTGTTGGCAGTTGATAAAAAGACCAACCGCGTAATCGTCGAGGGAATGAACCTGGTTACCAAGCACGTTCGCGTGACCGAGAACTCCAAGGGTGTCAAGGACGGTGGTTTGGTCACTGAGCCAGCTCCGATTCATGTTTCTAAGGTTGCTCTGGTTGACCCTGAGACCAAAAAGCCAACCCGTCTAGGCGTGAAGCTCGAGATGGTAAAGGCTGAGGGAAAGTCAAAGCCAAAGGTGAAGCGTGTTCGCATCGCTAAGAAATCAGGTAAGGAAATCTAATGACTGCCGTGAAAATTGAGCCTCGTCTGAAGGCAAAGTATAAGAGCGAAATCAAGGGCGAATTGCTAACCCAGTTCGGCTTCAAGAACGTTCACCAGGTGCCAGGCTTGACCAAGATTGTGGTCAACATGGGTGTTGGCGATGCAGCTAAGGACGGCAAGCTGATTGAGTTTGCTATCAAAGACCTAACTGCTATCACCGGTCAGAAGCCTCAGGTGAACCTTGCTCGTAAGTCAATCGCTCAGTTCAAGTTGCGTGAGGGCCAGCCTATTGGTGCGCACGTAACTTTGCGTGGCGACAGAATGTGGGAGTTCCTAGATAGATTGCTATCTCTTGCTCTTCCACGTATCCGTGACTTCCGTGGACTATCGGACAAGCAGTTTGACGGTAAGGGTAACTACACCTTTGGTCTTACCGAGCAGACCATGTTCCACGAAATCAACCAGGACGGTATCGACAGACCTCGCGGTATGGACATCACCCTGGTAACCACAGCTTCGAACGATGACGAGGGTAGAGCACTTTTGACTGCCCTGGGATTCCCGTTCAAGACAAACAACTAATTGGATAGGTCTGACTGCCTGAACCGCTTTCAGAAACCGACAAAGTAAGGAAAATAAAAACTAATGACAATGACAGATCCGGTAGCAGATTTCCTGACCCGACTCAGAAATGCTAACTCATCTTTCCACGAAGAGATCTCTCTTCCCTACAGCAAGCTGAAGGCAAACATCGCAGAGATTCTAAAATCCGAAGGATACATCCAGACCGTAAAGGTTGTAGATGGTGAAGTAGGTAAGACTTTGCAG
>JBJTHM010000143.1:0-5611 GCA_046094465.1 Rhodoluna sp.
ATCAGGAGTGTCAGCATGAACACAGAGGGTCTTTATTTCAAGCGGAACTATTTCTCCAGTAATACTCAAAACCAGACCACTGGTTACGATTTGTCTAACTTGGTTTAAAGACTCTTCGTGAGTTAAGACAGATCCTGCAATAGATCTAGCAACTAAAGTTCCATCGGCATTGAAGGCTCGGTCAACAAACCCTTCTGCAACAAACGGAATACCGTGTTCCTTGGACAACTTCTCTAGAGTGCTGTTTGGCAGACCAAGTAGTGGGACGTCAAAGCCTTTGGCTAACTCAATCAATATTTGTGCGATGTCTGGATAGATCATCGCATCGTTGTATAGCGCGCCATGGGCTTTGATGTGATTGAGCTTTTTATCGTGGTTTCTAAGCTCTTCAACTACAGTTTGAACTTGATCTTTCAGCAAATCAAGAAGTTCGTCAGCGGAGATTACCCCTCGCATTGAAACTCTGCCGAAGTTTTTCTGATCTGGGTAAGACGGGTGAGCGCCAACCATAACGCCATTTTGTATTGCAGCAACAACAGCATTTCTAAGGAGTTCACCGCCACCAGCATGGCCCCCGCAGGCTAGGTTTGCAGAGCTAACTATCTGGATTAGTTCTAGATAGTCTCCCTCAACCTCACCTAGGTCGGCGTTGATATCCAGTGCTGTTAGCTGCATGTTCTCGCTTTCTAATCCAAAGTATGGCACGGGTGTCAAAGATAGACTGACTTTGTGTTTGAGTTAGTCCCGATTAGAGACTCTGATTATGCCGCTTGGCGCGTTTTGTGGGATGGCTACCTTGAGTTCTATGAGTCCGAGTTAACTCAAGATATAACTGATACCACGTTTAGCCGAATCCTTAGAGGTGAAATTAATGGGGTTCTAGCCAAAACTGCCGACGGAGAAGTAATTGGTTTGGCGCACTGGTTAATCCATCACTCAACATGGTCAATACAAGAGGTCTGTTACCTTGAGGACCTCTTTGTTACTAAGGGTTCTAGGGGACAGGGTGTCGGTAGAACGCTAATCGAGCATGTGTTCAATTGGGCTAAAGAGCAGAATATACAAAAGCTCTATTGGATAACAGCAGAAACTAACCTAACTGCTCGAAAACTTTACGATCAGGTAGCAAAAAAGACCGGCTTCATTCACTATGAAATTAGGGGCGAGTAATTGGAGATTTATTCCATAGGTTTCCTTGCTGGTCTTGCCCTAGCCATACCGCTTGGTCCGATGGCTATCATGCTAATCACTACCACTATTTCAAGCGGTCGAAGAGTTGCCCTAGTGGCTGCCTTAGCCATGGCAAGCGTTGATTTCACCTACTCCATATTGGTTTTCACTCTGGGTGATTACCTGATCAGCTCTCTGTCCAACTGGTTATTCGAACTGAGGCTAGCTGGTTCAGCACTACTGGTCTTAGTTGCAATAAAAATTGCCTTTGATGCTAAAAAAGCATCTCGTGAAACAAACAAGAAAGAAGTAAAGACTTCAAAGAGTGCTTTGGTGACATTCACCACCTTCTTTGGCCTCACTGTGATAAATCCAGCAACAGCCTTTTACTTTGTTGGAATCACACCGAGTGTTTCAGCTATATCGGGAACAAACCTACTTTTGGATGCGGTTAGCTTTGGTGCGGGCGTATATAGCGGTTCAATTCTTTGGCAGTTATTCCTTATATTTGCCTCACACCTTGTGTCAAAGGCTATGAGCCCTAGATTGCAGGCATGGCTTCAATACCTGGGAGCATTTTTGATAGTTGGGCTAGCGATCTGGCTTTTGACTAAGTAAATAACAATTTTTGCAATCCCCTCGGATTTAGGCTCAATTCCCAGTTAGCACCTGTATTCTGGTGGAAATTTACGTTTTGTGCGAAACGTCTAAAGAGAAAGTATTTCGATGTTTCGCAAACTAACTGTTCTGATTGTCACCACTATCCTTTTGAGCCTTGGTCTTTCGCAGGCTAAAGCCGCAGAAATTTATGTAGTTACCTTTGAAAGCGATGACACATCTTATGTGAAGGTTGATTTCGGTTCAAACGTTTCCTCGGTGGTTGGTGGCTTTGATTCGAATACCAGCAAGGTACTTAAGATTGTTCGAGGAAATGTGTCTTGGTCTGGAACCACAATCGTCAATGATTCTCGAAAGACCTTAATTAAGTCAGGCACATTACTTGCTTACGCAAAGATATACTCTCCTAAAGCAGGCGTAAAGCTGATGCTAAAAGTTGAAAACAGAGCGAATCCCGCTCAATCGGTTGAGGCTTACTCGACTGCTCCTGCAGTTCTGGGTTGGGGTGAATAAACCTTTGATTTTGCAGTTCAGAGACCGGGTACTTCCGAATTCAATGCATCCGTCCCATAAAACATGGCAAGTATTATCTTGGACTACACACTTAGCGATCCTGAAGTGACAACAGTTAACCAGTCCTATTACGTTGATGACCTAACTTTCCCTGCGGCAACACCATCTCCGGTAAGTCAAGCTGTTGCAACTGCAACCAAGCTGACTTATGAAGATGGCGATACTCTAGGTGCGCTTAACGCAGCACTGGCTACCCCAGAACACCCACAGGGAATCTTCGGTGGTGGAACTGCTGTGATTGCAGATGCACCTGCTGGCGGTCATGGTGGTAAGGCACTAGCAATTACTAAAGCTGGTCAACCATGGACCGGCTTGAATGCAATCGTTGATACTTCAGGGGATCTTCGATTGACAGCTTCTGGTAAGAGTGTCTTCAGTTTCAACTTCTACTCACCTAAGGGCGGATCTCCACTAGCTGTTCAGCTGTTCTCTGGAGGGCAAAATATAGAACTAACCACCACTGCACCTCAAGGTTGGAGTACTCAAACATTTGATTTTGCATCTCACACTAACTGGTCAGCAAACACCATTTACGACAAGGTAGTTATCTTCCCTGACTTCCAGGTTGCGGTGAGCACACCAGCCGATGTTTACTATGTTGACGAGGTGGCCATCAACGGTGCCACAACAACAGCAATCATCGTGACGCCTCCGCCTCCGCCACCAGCAGATGTGAAGCCTAGTGTGACTCTGGCTGCGGTGATGACCGGTAAGAATGCCAAGGTTGGTACCGTGCTGACTGTTTCTAAGGGAACCTGGGCTGGTACTGCACCGATTAGCTATAAGTACAACTGGTATCGCTGCACGAACAAAGCGTCTACTGTATCAACTGCTAAGCCAGCAACATCGGCAAAGTGCACCTTGATTGCAGGTAAGACCTCAACCATCTACAAGTTGGTCGCGGCCGATAAGGGTAAGTATGTGAGAGCCATGGTCACCGCTACCAACAGCGTCGGTTCTTCATACAGCACCACAAAGAGCACCTCGGTAAAGGTAGGTTAATCTCTTTTATGGTGGGCTAGGCCCTTGTTAGGCTTAGTCCATCATGGAGAAACTTAGAAACATCCTGGCCAAGCTACCGCACCCGGTTAGATGGGTGCTGACGATCACGATTGGCTCGATCTTGTTGATTGCCGGGTTAATCATGATGGTAACACCCGGTCCAGGCTTACTATTCATCTTCTTTGGGCTATCCGTTCTTGCCTTTGAAATTGAATGGGCAAGAGAGCTAAATAAGCAGGGACTGCAGGGTCTAGAAAAGATAGTCGCCAAGGTTAAGTCTTGGTTTAAGAGAAGTAAAACAAATGATTGAATCAGCTATCTTCCCGAACCGAATTGTCTTAGGTCTTAAAAAGAACTTCATAGCTGCAAGCCATGAGAATTCGAATGCACAAGAAGTTATTGGGCCACTGTGGGGAGAAATGTCTTGGCAGTATTTCCAACTTCCTCTAAAAAGAGATGACTTTCCATTGGGTATAGGTGCTATGTGGGAAGACGGTTCTGGCGAAGCAGGCGCTATGGTCTATTTCGCAGGATACGAAGTCAAGGAAGTTCCTGAGGATCTTGGCGGACTTGAAATCATAAATATCCCAGAAGGCAAGTATGCATTTGCAACACATAGTGGCCCTATGTCTGGCCTGCCCCAGACAGTCACCACTTTTTATGCAGATCAAT
The DNA here is from genome assembly GCA_046094465.1 of Rhodoluna sp. GTDB lineage: Bacteria > Actinomycetota > Actinomycetes > Actinomycetales > Microbacteriaceae > Rhodoluna. Next base: position 4,036 of record JBJTHM010000143.1, read on the forward strand.
TTCCAAAAAGCGATTTTAGTAGAAGACCAGGCATGGATCTAGAAATCTATTCAGAGGAAGATGAATCTGGAGTGCCAACTAAAGTTCTAGTTGCCGTTCCAGTGCTCTAAGAGAAATACTGTTAGGGGAATAAATGCCTTCAGGTGTTATTAGTTCCCTCTACTTCGGCTTTACTAAAGCCATGATGAAGGCGCTCAATCTATTTGGTGATCCGATTGGCAAATTTAGTGCTTCCCCTGATCTACTAACATTTGCTAAGAGACTAAAGAAAACAGCGGTTCAGAAAAGCATCACTGGGATTTTATTTTCTTCTGATCACCTGGTTTGCAGTGAAGTAATGAAATCATCGCACTGGTTATCTAGACCATTGGCTGAAAGGTTATACCTAGCTACCGGGACGTCTGACCCTCAGGTTGTCCATCCTTTTCTGGATTCAATCATTGCTCTTGATGGACCTGATCAGCGCAGAATCAAAAAGGTTATGCACACAGTCTTTACCTCTAATGCGATTGATTCTTGGAGAGAGTCTTCCGAGAAAATCGTGCAGAGGCTGATTGATGAAGTTAGAGATAAGAAAGAGTTTGATTTTGTTGAAGCTTTCGCTAATCCACTCCCGTTAGAAGTTATCTGTGAAATCATCGGCGTTCCCGAGGATTACAAGGAGCAGTGCAATCAGTGGGGTAGAGCACTAGGCGGTATCGGGTTAGATCTTCCTACCAACAATAAAGAACTAAGAGAATTGGAAGAAGCCGCCACTGGTCTTACATCGCTGATTGCACAGTTATTGAATCAGCGTAAAAAAGAGCCTAAGGAAGATTTACTTTCCGTGATGCTCGCGGCAAACAGCGACGGGGAGATCCTCACTGACAAAGAGGTAATTGCAAGTGCTGCCTTTACCCTTATAGCCGGCTTTGAAACTACTATGAATCTCTTGAGTGTGGGGACTCTAGCTCTACTTGAGCACCCAGATCAGGCGAGAGAGTTAGTTCAAAACCCCTCGTTGCTATCGAATTTCTTAGAAGAAGCGCTGAGAGTCTCGTCACCGATTCAATTCACAGTCAGGACTGCTGACACTGAGCAAATTTTGCCAGATGGAACCGTAGCTAAAAAGGGTCAAAGCATCATCCTCAACTTAGCGGCGGCAAACAGGGATCCAAAGATCTTCGAAGACCCTGACAATTTTGACATTCATCGATCTAATTCGAAAAAGAACGTCTCGTTTGGATTTGGAGCTCACCACTGCATCGGCTCTTTGTTAGCCAGGGTGGAAGCAGAAGTTATGTGGCGAGAACTGCTAAAGGCATTCCCAGATACAGGTTCTTGGAAGCTGATGGGAAAGCCTATTTATCGATCGTCAAAAACAATCCGCAGCCTAGATCAATTGCTAATGAAGTTCTGAAATGAGGGTTTATCCGTAGCTGCTCTAGCCACTTGTAACGGCAAACCAGCGGCCTTCGTTATCTTTAAACGCGTAGGATGCGACTCCGGAGTGGTTGCCTAGTTCGGTTGCCTGCAGTCCCTCTACTACTAGTTGATCTCTTGTTGCAAGGAGATTGTCTGAGTGGAAGTCAAATGA
>JBJTHM010000144.1:0-3408 GCA_046094465.1 Rhodoluna sp.
TGGTGCATAGGCAAGTGTCACTGCAGTTGCATTACAACCAGGAACTGCAATCCTTCTTTGACCAGAAATTCTCCCGCGTTGTTTTTTGCCCTCAGCCAATAGCAATTCCGGCATCCCATATTCCCAGGTACCTGGATGCTCCGCTTTGTAATATTTTTCATAATCATCTTTTGACTTGAGCCTAAAATCAGCCCCGCAATCTAGGACTAGGACATCTTCGGATAACCAATTTGCCACCTCGGCAGATTTTGTATGAGGAAGAGCAATGAAAACGATGTCATGTCCCGAGACTGTTCTTTCGTTGGTCTCGACAAATTCGAGTTCTGCATATCTACTTACTTCAGCAAACTCACCTAAACGAGCACCAACTTGGCTATTTGCCGTTACAGTAACGAGTTCAAGATCAGGATGATCTTCGACCAGCCGGGCAATTTCAGCGCCGGCATAACCGCTTGCCCCGACTATTGCCACTTTTAGAGTCATGGCTTACTCCTCGCTGTCTATGACCTAATGGTCGCACCAAAACGTGCGTTGGCGGCTTGGACAGCGCTGTCTTTAGCCTGAGTTGCTTCGATCTGGGTGAGCGTTCTATCGGATGCTCTAAACCGAAGTGCGAAGGTCAACGATTTCTCATTGTCCTTTAGATTTCCACCACGGAAATCATCGACTAAGACCACTTCCTCAAGCAGTTCACCAGCAGATTCTCTAATCAGATTTAGGACATCTTGTGCTGGAACAGAAGACTCGATAACCAGCGATAAATCTTGAGTTGCAGCTGGATAAGTGAAAATAGCCTTGGCAGAAACTACATTCGGAACGCACTCGGTAAGCAAATCTAGGTTCATCTCAAAGAAGCTGACCTGTCTCGGAAGATCAAATCCTGCAGTCACATCTGGATGTATCTCACCCGCGAAGCCGAGAAGCGTTTCACCAGATCTAATCGCCGCAGTTCTACCCGGGTGGAAACCTTTTGTCACAACTTGCTCGAGTTGGATCTCAATAGACAGCAAACTCGCCAATGCCCTAATTGTCCCGATCGCCTCAGCATAACCTGATTTAGTGGAACGCTTACCGACCTGTTGACCAACTCTGTCCCCCAAGAAAAGACCAGCAACCATTACTGGCTGGCTAGGCACTGAATCGTGAAGTGTTTTTAACTGCGCAGCCGAAGGTACCGCCGCCACGGCTGGAAGTTCAACCTGCGAAGAGGAGTTAGCTTCGCGGAAGACCGCTCCTACTTCATAAAGACTTAGGTCAACCAAAGTTCTGGAGCTGTTTCTGGAAGCTGCCTCCAGCAATCCTGGCAGCAGAGTTAATCTAAGTTCATTCACTTCGGCTTGAAGCGGGTTAGCCAGCCTAATTCTTTGAGTGTCTTCTTCGTAGAAGTCTGAGTTTCTATTTGGCTCTAGGAACGGATAGTTCAAAACTTCCGTGAATCCCTGTGCAGTAAGAGAGTTAGAAACCAAACGACGAATTCTTTGTTTCTTAGTTAAACCTCTACCTGGCGGAGCGATGGGAAGTCTGGAAGGAATTAGCTCGTAACCCAAAATTCTTGCTACCTCTTCAACCAGTGCTTCAGGGATGGTGAGATCGGGTCGCCAACTGGGTCGGACGACCGTAAGGAGATCATTTTGCTCCCGAACTTCACAGCCAATCTGACGCAAAGTTTCTACGATTTGCTCTGGTGAGTAATTCACTCCGGTTAGTTTTGTTGCGAAAGCCAGAGGTAGTTCAATTGCCTCTGATTCCAAAGTTGTGTCGTAAATTTCACCGGTTGTTGAAAGCTTTCCACCAGTAAGTTCTTCTAGTAGCACCCCAACCCTTGCTGCAGCGAACTCAGCAATCCTAGAATCTATTCCTCGCTCAAATCTCTTGGAAGCTTCGCTAGGGAGTTTGTGCCTTCTTGCCGATCTTGAAATTGTCACTGGGTCAAAATTGGCAGCTTCAATCAAAACGTTTTTAGTTTCACTGGTAACCTCTGTGCTGAGTCCACCCATGACTCCGGCAAGACCAATGGGACCTGAGGCATCTACAATCACATAGTCTTCCGAATCAAGTTTTCTCTCTTGCCCATCCAGAGTCACCAGCGTTTCATTAGGTTTGGCTCTTCTAGCTCCAAAACCACTCTGTAACTTATCCAAGTCATAGGCGTGAATGGGTTGGCCCAACTCGAGCATGACGTAGTTAGTGATGTCAACAACTATAGAAATTGATCTCATGCCAGCTAGTTTGAGTCGACTGATCATCCAGGCTGGGGTCGGTGCTGTTGCATCCAGGTCATTGACTGCAACTACAACAAATTTGCTTGCGCCTAACTTACCTCTGATAGGAGAAGCATCCTCAATTGTTAAATCAAATCCTGATGGTTTAACTGGGACAACCTGAGAAGCTGGATCGGTAAAACTGGCACCTGTGGCGTGGGAATACTCGCGAGCAATTCCCCTTATGGAGAAGCAGTATCCTCGGTCTGGCGTCACATTTACTTCCGCTGCAGAATCATTTAGTTTTAGCAATTCCAGAGCATCTGTTCCAACTGGCACGTCGATACCCAGAGTCGATAAGCGCAGTATGCCTTCATGATCATCACTGAGCCCCAGTTCACGAGCCGAGGCGATCATTCCATCTGAAGTATGACCGTAGGTGCTCCTGGCGGCAATTGTAAAATCACCAGGTAACACTGCTCCTGGCAACGTGACAACAACTTTGTCACCGACAAAAAAGTTTCTGGCCCCACAGACAATCCCTCTGACTGCCTCGCCACCATCAGCTGCTCTTTGACCATCCTGAGCAACACGAACTTGGCACCAGCGGATAGTCTTACCGTTTGTCTGAGGCTCTTCGACAAATTCCAGAACCTCTCCAACTACCACCGGGCCTTCAATCTCGAAGTAGTGAGCACCCTCCTCCTCGAGTCCCACCCTTACCAAATCAGCCATAACAGTTTCAGGAGTGGAGTTAGCCGGAAGAGAAACATACTCAGCCAACCAAGATAGTGGAATTCGCATTACAAAACACCACCAAACTGTTGCGAGAATCTAACATCCGCTTCGACCATGTCGCGCATGTCTTTCACATCATTTCGGAACATAAGAGTTCGTTAGATACCCATGCCAAAAGCAAAACCTGAATAGATTTCTGGATCAATTCCAGCTGCGCGAAGAACATTGGGATGAACCATTCCGCAGCCACCCCACTCAACCCACCTAGCGCCGCCTTTGGCGCCAGGATGCCAAACATCTAGTTCTGCTGACGTCTCAGTGAAAGGGAAAAAAGATGGACGTAAACGAATCTGTGCATCCGGGCCGAACATGATTCGAGCAAAGTGTTCTAGGGTTCCTTTTAGATCGGCCATGGTGAGACCTTTATCCACCGCTAGACCTTCTACTTGATGGAATACCGGAGTGTGAG
>JBJTHM010000145.1:0-3579 GCA_046094465.1 Rhodoluna sp.
ATCTTTGCTCCAAATGCCCGCAGCATCCATCGCCGCCAAAAATGAAATGGGCGTGGCGAAGGACGAAAAAACAAGGCATAAGCAAAATTCCAAAGCAGTCGATACGCACGACTTTGGATGGTGAAGCAATTGCCGGATCGACTCGCAACCCCCTCTAGAGGCTTGTGAAGATTAGAGCCTTTCATAAAGTATTCTTCCCGCTAACAGCAAGTTCTCAACATCGGCCAAATCAGAGCCTGGCAGGGGAGCAGGGTTGACATAAACAGGAGGTTTATTAATGTTTTCAAAGCCTTTGCGCCCTGAGTAGACATGTCGCACTTGAGCAGCCTTGCTCGCGGCAGGCACAAAGAGATCATAAAAGTCAAGCCCAAGAAACCGACAGATTTGGGCAGCCACAGATGTCGGGTTTAGGCAAAGATCCTCATATTTGAGAATCAAGACAACGTCAGGATGTTTATCGTTAAAACCCAAGAGAGACCGAACAGACCTCAGCCAATAACGCGTGGCGACGGCAGCGCTTGAACCCTGAGGGATAATTTCCCTATTAGCAATCATAGATGCAACCGAATCGACAGGGTTGCGGACAATAAAGATAAACTTAGCCCCTGGAACCTCCCTGCTAATTCGATCCAACACAAAGCAGTGTTGTGGGGTTTTTTCAGCCACAACCCGCTTTTTTGCATTGGTTCGAATCGCATCGGCTAGCAAGCTATAAGCAGCTCCCTTGGTTGGAGAGCATAACAGAATCTGGCGGGATCGCTCTCTGGAGAGCGGGAGAAATCGCGAACGCAAAGGGTTGGCGCAGGAAAAGAAGTTCGTCTCATCAAGAAAACCTGCAATTTCGGGGTGACGAATCAAAGAATTAATCAGAAGGGTTGTGCCACTTCTTGGGGGTCCACAAATGAAGAGGTTGATGCTCTCGTGATTAGCGCCATCTATTGGAGGAGAGAGTCGGATCGTCGCGTTAAGCAGATAGTGACAATGCAGCATGAAACCGTCCAGAGGAACGAGCAATTCGAACAATCGCTTCAGACGGTGAATCAGCATGACAAACAGAAAAGAAAGCGAGGGGTGAACATCGCCCCACCCCAGCCAACCCGGACGGAGATCATTCTCTTTCATCAACAGCAACTTTGAGCAATGCCAACAGATTGCCTGCCACATTGGCAAAATCAAATCTGGTGCGATACAAGTGCTGCGCTCGTCGGCCCATCTGGGCCTTCTCCGAGTCAGACAGGGCCACCCACTCGCGTAGAGCCTCAGTAGTGCCTGGCTTGGTGTCTGGCGAGACCAAACCAGCCCCAGCCGCAGCAACCTCGGCCGAGATGTTCACAGGTTCGGCAATGGCCACCGGCAGGCCGCAAGCAAGCGCCTCCGCCACCACCACACCAAAGTTCTCCTGGTGGGATGGTAAGCAGAACAGCTCTGCCGCGTAAAAAGCGCCCCATTTGAGATCGCCCGTAAGCATGCCGGTCCATGTGAGCCGGTCGGCGATGGCCAGCTTGGCAGCCCGCTTCTGCAAGGAGGCTTGCCATCCCACTTGATCGGGTCCTGCAATCACCAAATGCAGGCTCGGATCGCTAGCGGCGACCTCTGCAAAAGCCTCAAGCAAAAGATCCACGCCCTTCTTGGGGTGAATGCGACTGAGATAAAGGAAGACCCGCTGGCCGCGCAGGTGTGGGAAGTGAGCGAGGAACAGCTGCCGCTGATACAGCCCATCTGCGGGGGGCGCCATCGCGCCAAATCCCACCACTCGCTCGTTTGCGGCATACAACCAGAACGATTGCCTCGCCAACAATCGCTCCTGCTCAGTAGTGAACAACACAGCCCTGGCATCCCTGAGAACCCGGTAGTCAGCCCAAGGCCAATACGCCCATTTTTTGAGATGCTTCACGGGATAGGTGCGTTTGAACCAGGGATCCAGCATTCCGTGCGGAAAAACAAAGTAAGGGATGTCACTTCCGCGCAGGGCCCGCCAGGTGGCAAAGCCGTGGAATTGCCAGAGGCCATGAACGATGACAGCGTCGTGCTCCAGCGCCAGGGAGGCAATGCGTTTGGAGAGGCCGAGACGAAAGCCTTAGCGGCTTGAAACGGGTCCCAACGCGATCACAGGGAAAGACAAGTGCTCCAACCAAGGAGCATCAGGTGGATCAAGGCACAGAAGCGATGACTGCACTCCAAGAGAGGCAAGCTGGGGAGTGAGCTGGAGGATCCCCTCGACCGGACCACCGCCCGCAGGATTCAACCCCCTGGTGACAACAAGGAGCTTCATTGGTGGTTCTTGAACAGCGGCAAGCGGCTGACCAGATTGCTGATGCAGAGGGTTAGCACGATCAGTCACGCAACGTCGTGGTGAAGTCAGTGATCATCTGCAAAACAGTCTCAGCCCATATGGAGGGGGAGAACTGCCGAGAGAGCCATTCACTTCTCGCTCCAAACGCTTGCAGCTTGTTGTGCTGGGGCTGATCAAGATCAATCAACCTTTTAAGGGAGATGGCCAAGCAGTTAGGCTGGCCACTTGGAAGGATGGTGCCATTGAATCCTGATCTGACGAGATGAACGGCGGAGCCACAAGAGTCTGTAGCCAGAATATCTATACCTGCACAAGCCGCTTCAGTGATCTGGAGACCCCAGGGCTCTTCGAGGCTTGGGGCACAAAGAATTTTGCCATCACATATCACATCTAGCAGCTGACTTGGCTGTAAAAATCCATGGCAGTTGCAGCGCAGCAATTGTTGGAATTGGGGGGCATAAGGGCCAACACCAAGAACATCCAAATACCAATCGTCAGGCAACAGAGCATGGGCTTGCAACCAACGCCACGCCGTCACCAAATCAGCACAGCCCTTGCTTTGCACCAGGCGACCGACAAAAACAACTCGATTCAAACGCTGGGCCCATGGCTTGGGGTGGATAGAGATTGCATCGGCGCTGAAAACGCCTTGATACACACGCTCAGGCTTAAAGCCGACCCGAATAGCAAATTGATATTGGCGCTCCCCGGCCACAAATGCCGCATCAAAGAAACGCGCACGGTAAAAATAGCCATAGGCTGCCTTAACAAGATTTCTCGGGGTCAAATGCCATTGCCAGTCAAAACATATGACCTTGATGCAGGAACCTGGGAGCTGGTCTGCCACAAACTTCATATAAAATCGATGATGCCAACCACTGATCAAGCAGAGATCAGGATTACTCCGCTGAGCTGTGAAGAGCCCTCGGCCAACAGAGGATGGGTCAGCTGGATTGATCCAGGTGATGTTATAGCTACAGTGCTCATCATCAGGCTTCGAAAAAGGCGCCACTTCTGTGGGCTCAAAGAAAACGGTACTTACCTTGGCAAGTTGGCCCAATTGTTGCAGGCAAGCATGCAAGTACCCCGACGAATGGGACCAGAGGACCAGAACATTCGGCATCAGCTCTTCAGTCAGAACGATGGACGGAAGGAGGCTTTGGCCATCCAGAAACAAAGGCGTGGGTCAAGGAGATACTTCATGATTCTGAGCAATGGAGACGGAAACAGATCCAACAACGATCGGGCTGTTAACACGGTCTTCCCATAATAAGTCTGAGCAATTC
>JBJTHM010000146.1:0-6403 GCA_046094465.1 Rhodoluna sp.
AACAATGGTGGCGCAAATACCGCCAACAATCATCGGCATAGTTATATCAATCTTTCCTAACAGCCCACCGATAAGACCACCGAGTGGCATTAGCCCCCAGACGAAGGTTCTTCTAATTCCATGCACGCGGCCAAAGATTTCATTTGGAATCATGACGTGGTAGGTGGACATCAACAAAATGTTCCACTGGGCAATAAAAAAGCCGTGCAGGAGGCTAGCTAGGACAAACCAGATCACATTCTGCGATAGGCCAACCAGTAGTAAGGCCAGGGCAGACATCGGAAGGCTAATGGCAAGCGTTCTGCTTCGGCCGAATCGCGCGGAAAGTCTAGGGGAAGCAAAAGCACCCACCAATGAAGCGATAGCTAGCGGAACCATTACCCAGCCATAGGCTGCCTCTGGCACTTTTAGATGGTCAAGAATAAACAGCACCATGGTTGCCTGACCCATGGCGTAGAAGAACCCAACGGTTCCAGTGACAATCACTAATCGAAGCAGGGCCTTGTGGCCGAAGAGGTAATCCAAGCCCTCTTTTATCTCCGAGCTGAGTTTACGCTTTACCTTGGGCTCTGTAGCGGCTCCTTGCAGTGCTGTTTTGGCTATTGTGATGACCAGACCGATTGCAACCACATAACAGATGGCAATCCCCATAAAAGGTGAAGCACTAAAACTTGCATAGAGTATGCCGCCTAATGGAACACCGATAAAGCTCTGCATTATTGTGTCAGCGATTTGGAGTCGAGAGTTACCTCGTTCTAACTGGTGACCTTTGAGCAGAGTTGGGATGCTGGACTGGGTGGCGGTGTCATAGACCACCTCGGAAACTCCAAAGCAGAATGTTAGTAGCATCAAAGACCAGAGCGAGATCTCCCCGCTGAGAATAAGAGCGGCAATCGTAGCCCCGATTAGAACTCGGCTGAGCTGCACCAACAGCATCGCCAAACGGCGGTTCAACCGATCCAGTAGTGCGCCTAGCGGAATGGCTAGCAACAGCCACGGTAGCAACATCATGTTGGATTGGATGGCTATCAAGACTGGGTCGCGAGTCAGAGAAGCAGCCAGAAGCGGGATTGCTGCACCATCTAAACCATCAGCAAATTTAGAAAACATGGCAGCGGACCAGAGCTTATTGAAAGTGGCCCCTAGAGATTTAGCTTCGTCTTTGGAATCCACTTGATAAAGCCTACCTCGGTAAAAAGGAAGACCCCGGTCTTTCGACCGGGGTCCAACTGCTCAAGAAAAATTACTTCTTCTTAGCAACAGTCTTCTTAGCAGCAGCCTTCTTAGGTGCAGCCTTCTTAGCTACAACCTTCTTTGGTGCAGCCTTCTTTGCAACAGTCTTCTTTGCAACTGTCTTCTTTGGTGCAGCCTTCTTAGCAACAGTCTTCTTTGCAACTGTCTTCTTGGCTACGGTCTTCTTCGCAACTGCCTTCTTAGCAGCTGGCTTCTTAGCCGCTACCTTCTTGGCAGGTGCAGCCTTCTTTGCAGCAGGCTTCTTAGCCACTGCCTTCTTTGCTTTGGTTGTTGCCACTTTCGCTCCTTTGTTAATGGCCTTTTCGGCCGCAGCAGTGATCGCAGGAGTTGCCTTCGCTACTTTCACTACACCTTTGTTAATTGCTTTAGCAGCTTTAGCTGTTACGACTGGTGTTGCCTTGTCGATAGCTGTGGCTGCTTTCTTGATGTTCTTGCGAGCATCTTCTTTAACGTCGTCTAGCTTGTCGTCAATTTTGTCGACAGCTACAGCAACGTCTTTTTTGATTTCCTTAGCAGCACGACGGCCACCTCTAACAAGGTCATCTAGTAATCCCATTTGTCAACTTTCCTAACTGTTGGGTCTATTTAAGATTAGTGGTACTTATAAAACATCTGCGATAAATATTGTGATTGATTTTTAGGCATTTTTGTAAAGATTTTTCACCCAATTGAGCGTCTTCTTTTCAAAATTTCATCAAGATTTTCAGAACTGATTCTTTGTTTTTCTTCACGTGCGACATCTAAATCTTTTACCTCAGCCCAAGAAACATTTTCAATACTTCCCAGTCGAGCTGAAAGTGGATCTGGTAGTCGGTTGATGACTACTTTTTCTACCTCTTGCTTAGTTTCCGGTAGGCTCTCACTGCCAGTATTTACAAGGGTTCTAGGCGTGTAAGTGACTTTTACGCCACTCCGGGCTGGTTTTAGTGTTGCTTTAGAGGAGCTGCGTTTACTTTTAGGTTTAGCAGAGTGATTTTGATTTGCTGGAGCGATGAAAGATAACCAGAGCACGGCGAGTATCAAAAGGACGATTCCGCCAGATCCAATAAATTCCATGTCTCTAGGCTATTTAATCTTTGCCAAAGATATTTTTCATCTCGGCGTGTCTAATTTGCTGATTTTTTGTCAAAAATCGTAAAAAATATCTGGGACTTCACCTCTGAGCCATCGATTGAGTACTCCACCCGGCACCTCTTCTTGAGTGAGGGCAAAGACTAAGTGGTCTCGCCAATCGTTGTTGATGTGAATGTAGCGCTCTTTGAGACCTTCGTATCTGAGACCTAGCTTTTGAACAACTCGGATGCTGGCTTGATTCTCTGGTCGGATATCAATCTCGACTCGATGCAATCCAACTGTGCTAAAGACGTAGTCGATAGCTAGCGCAACAGCAGTTGGAGTTATCCCACGACCTGCTACTTCTGGAATAATCCAGTAGCCGACTACACAGGAAGAGACTGACCCGTGCAAAATATTTGCAACATTTAGTTGACCAACAATTTCCCCTCGATACAAAATAACGAAAGGCAAGCCTTCGTTACGCTCAAGTTGGCGAAGAAGCGATTTTATCTGCGCCTTGAAATCAAACGAGGTCGGACCATGCGGGTTGGTTGCCTCCCAGGGGCGTAGCCATTCTCGGTTTGAGGTGACCAGTCTCTCTAAAGTTTTTGCATCTCTGGGCTTGATGATTCTAAGAGCAACATCAGCGTGGGTTAGTGCAAAAAAGTTCCTCATGCTGGCTAGATTAGTGCCATGAGTGAAATTGCGGAGCGAAAAGCTGCGATGCGTCGCGAAATAATTAGCCAGAGGAAATTACGTAACTCAAAAAACACCGAGGAATTCACTAAAAATCTTTTGGCACTAGTCGCTCAAGTTTCACCAAATCGAGTGATGGTCTTTGAATCTTTTGGTTCTGAACCAGAAACCAGCGATTTCATAGATCAGGTGGGTTTACCTGTTTTAGTTCCGGTTACTCATGAGGACCACCTGGGTTTCAAGCTTCTCGATACTGTTTCCGAAACCTCAATTCAGCCTGGCGATCTGCTATTTATTCCTGCCCTAGCGGTGGATAAAACTGGTAACCGACTTGGTAGAGGTAAGGGCTATTTTGATAAAACTCTGGCCAAACTGCCAGATGGAGTTAAAGTTTTCGCGGTGATTTATGCAGCTGAGTTTATCGATGAGGTGCCAACCGATACCCACGATTGCAAAGTGGACGGTGTGGTAACCGAGGCTGGTATTCACAAAATAAACTAGTTGCATGCCCACATACACCTACCGCTGCTCACTTTGTGAGGGCCAGTTTGATATCAACCAGGGCATTCATGATGATCCTTTGAAAAAGTGTCCCGATTGCGATGGTGAACTTACTAAGGTTTTTGGCAAGGTTGGTGTGAGCTTCAAGGGAACCGGGTTCTATAAGACTGACAGTCAGGCAAAACCTAAAACAGATTAGCCCCAGTGTGGCGGCTTCTCATCTTTGAGACGAAAATCATTCCCCTGTGGCTGCTCTCCCCAAGCAGCATCGGTATCTTCAAAGACTCGCTGAACCGGCTGGGTGTTTAGCATCGTTGGTGTGATTTCAACTCCCAAACGAATGCCAATTCTTTCTGCGACCAGCTGGGGATCACTGAAAATCTCAAAAGAGTAGACCCGCTGGTATGACCAACCAAGATTGGTCAGCAGTGTCGGTCTGAGTCTGATTCTTTCACTGAGCCCTAAATCTTGATTGGCCCAATCCGGTTCAACAATGAGAGCTTGATTTCCAAATGAAGCAATCAGCGGCATTCGCTGACCAAAGCCTTCCACCACTCTGATTCCAAAACGCTTTAGCCTTCTCGCTAGATCAGCCAACATCGGATCTGAGTCAAAAGTATCGCCCAGTTCACTTTCGTTATAGATCGGTTTCAGCAGAGTGGTTAGGTATGCACTTGCTCCGACCCCGGTTATTTCAGGTAGGTCGTAGGCACTGAAGCAGCTGACGATTGTCATCTGGTAGCGAGCACTGACCAGCATATTGGCCAACCACCGCTTGGCATCTGGCTCATTTAGTAATCCAAAGTGAGAGAGCACTTTGCCATTACTGGTTCGACCAAAACCTATGGTGAATATGATTCGGTCAGCAAGTCGGTGATTGAGATCGGCTAGCGAAGCAATTTCAAATTTCTCTCGGCCATGCTTTTGGAAAAATTCCATCAATTCAGGGGCTAGCTCTAAAGCCTGCTGCAGTTTCAGGTGCAGGTTCTCAACGTGTTTTTTGCTGGCGCTGACCACCAGAAGTGATTGCTCTGGGTGATTTCTAACATGGGCTGTGACGAGCTCAATGACCTTGTCGACCTCGGCTTCTGGAGATTCGGTTGAAGCAGAACGATTCGGGTTAGCCCTAGTGTCGCCATCAACTATTACTAGTTCTAGGGCTGAACGTCCTTCAAATTCATTTGCGGTCGGCTCTACCTGCAGTCTGCCCTGGTAGAACTCTCTATTTAGCAGCTGACCGAACAGTTGCCCTTTTAGGCGATAGGACTTTCTAAGCACCTCTTTACCGAATCTTCTAGAGATGTAACTGAAGGCACTTTCCAAATCAGAATCCGAGTAGTCCAGATGCTCAACCCACTCAACCTCAAAGCCATCTGGTTCAGCAATCATCGGGTCACCAAAGACAATCACCTGCTTTGCTCTGATCAAGCCGGCAAGGTTATCAGCCAAAGTTGTTCCAGCACCATCCAAGATAACTACCAGGTCAAAATCTTTTTCAAAGGTGAGCTCTTCAGAAACTTCATAGGGTGAGATACCTATGTGATTGGCAATCTTGGGCCAGATGGCCAAGGTGTTCTGGGTCAATGCAACTAAAGAGTCCACCCTCTGACGCAAGGCAGTCTTGAATAGCTCGGCCACCTGCGGATTATTCTCGGTTGCTTCTAGGAAAGAGAGTTTGGTTTTATGGGAGATTTCTTTTCTGGATTCCAAAATCACCCGCTGATCCGCCTTAGCAAAATCAGATTCCAATTGGGCAAGAATCTCCGGCGTATAAGCGGTGAAGGAGTTATCGCCAGCGAGCAGATACTCCAGCGCGGATAACCACCAGCACTGATCAAACTCAGCGATAAGTTCTTCGTTTCTTGCACCGTTTATTGCCAGCGAGCGGAGCAGTTGAGCCAGTCCTGCCTCCTGAACTCTGCGACGTAATTCGTTCTTAGCTGACAGGTTAGCCAGCGGTGCCGTTTCCGTAGCCAAGGCCCTGAGTGTCTTACTCAAAACCGGAATTTCCAGCTCAATGAGGTTAGCTCGCTGCGGGTCTGGATCAAGATGTGAATCCAGTTTGATTAGGTCGGCTACAAGGGACTGGTAAATCACCTGAGCATCGTCTATACCGAGTGGAACTCTTGGTTGGATGGGTTGGCTGCAGAATCTTTTCCAGAGTTCAGCCTGCTCCTGTATTTGAATCAGAGCGGTGTGTAGATCGGCTACGCTCACACCTGCCCGGACATACTCCTTGGCATGTTTAGCCAGAGCTCTTCTGGTCTTGCCAGAGAGGGTTGACTTTTCTTTTCTGGGGCTGGTGGCCAAAATCAAATCATTTAGCGGTCGATCAAATACCTCTGGCTTGAATCGATCCAAGGTGTTTCTGATGTCGATCAGGAGTCTCAGATACTCACCCCAGGTAGCAACATTTTCAGCTTTTGGAAAATGCACCTGATCTGAAATCTCATCCAATCTTGAACCGAAATTAGGTAAGACATCTTCGGCAAGGCGCTGAGCCAAGGTGATTGCTCTGGGCACTTCCCCAGCATCTTCGAACTGAGCATTGAACCAAGGGCTAGTTTGATTAGCCTCACTAAACTCACCTAATTCCAGAGCTTCCTGCAAAAGAGCAATTGCACTGGTTCGATTTCTGGCCTCAAAGAGGTATTGTCCTTGGATTCGAGCGGTGGTTTTAGGAGGTTTTGGCAGAGCGCTCAAAACAGCTAACTTCTCCAGTGCTTCACTGATTGAAATTCCCAAAACTGGCTGCACTCGGTGAAGCGATTCGTAGTAATCCTGAAGCTTGTGTGCTTCATCTTCTCTAAACTCTCGAGCCGCTAGAAGATCTCCCTGACTGGCTTTTTCACATCTGGATATTGCCGAGACCACATCAAGCCAAGCTGAGTGTGAA
>JBJTHM010000147.1:0-2524 GCA_046094465.1 Rhodoluna sp.
GTACAGTTCAAGTCATTCCACTTACCAGGTACGCCAGCCCAGTTGGTAACAGCACATCCTTCGCTACCGCCCCAGTCGTTCGGCTCGCCCTCTGCCCAACCGTTGAATGCACTTCCAACAGCTGCTGGAGTTTCTAGTCCATTAGTGAAATTAGCGCCGCTTTCATCGCCAGCTCCCCAGTAGTAGTTGCCGTTACCTTGTGTATCAGTCCCACCTGGAAGTGCTGGTTGACCTGCTGCAACTCGTGCGGCATTAACGTAATTGATGTCAGCGGTTCCACCAAACCAAACGTTGTCAGCACCTGACTTAATAGCAATAAAGTCGTTTTCCTCTGAGGTTGTGATGTTCGCTAGGTAACCAGACTTCCCCTTATAGGTCATCGCCTTGGCAGCATTTTGGGCGTCTATCCACGATGCTCCAGTATTGATGTACTTGTAAGTGTGGCCGGTTGCTGGGTCGTATGTGGTTCCTTCTTGGAACTCACCAACCTGAACCTTCAATGCAAGCGAAGTTGAAGTTGTTGCATCACCAGGAGCAGTCCAAGTGACTCCGCTTTCCAAGATGCTAACCACATCTGCGGTTGCTCCATGGAATGCAATCTCGGTCTGGTCTGCAAGTGAAGGATAACCTGGGTTCAAAGTTAGTTTTGCATCTGGGTCTGCAACAGTTAGGTTACCTGCGTCAGAAACTAAAGTGACAGTTAGAGCATCGTAGGTGAAACCGGTAAGCATGATTGGTAGTGGAGCTGATTCTCCACCAGTAACAGCTGAGTTTGGAAGGTCAACGGTAACCTTGCTGGCTGCCATAGAAGTTGTTGATCCTGCAAAGGCAAGAAGTGCGATAGCTGATGCCACCACTGTGCCTTTGAATAAGCGCCTAATCATAAATTTGTCCCTTTCTTGAATTGGGCTATCTAATCAGAGTACTACACAAACTGACCAGGCCAGTAAAATAGGCTTCGAGTGTCTTTTTGAGCCCTTTTGGCTCTAATCAGGTTTTTAGCCAAGTTTAGGTAAGGAAAATCAGCATGAAGCAGATTGGCGTAGTCAAAGAACAGCCCGGTGAAACCCGAGTTGCGGCCACCCCAGCAACAGTTAAGGCCATTTTGGCCCTTGGCTACCATGTGGTCATTGAAGAAGGCGCAGGCTCAGCCTCATCCTTCCCAGACAGCGCTTATGTTGAAGCAGGAGCTAAAGTTACTGCTTCTAGTGAGGCTTGGAAATCGCAGATCATTCTTAAAGTGAATGCTCCAAATGAAGAAGAGATTGCAAAACTGGCAGACGGTGCGACAATTATCAGCCTGATGACTCCTTCGCTTCGACCTGATTTGGTTGAATCACTTGGAATAAGAGGAATCACGGCAATTGCTCTAGATGCCGTTCCAAGAATCTCTAGAGCACAGTCCATGGATGTACTTTCCTCTATGGCAAATATTGCTGGCTACAGAGCCGTTGTTGAAGCAGCTCACGAGTTCGGCAGATTCTTTACCGGTCAGGTCACTGCTGCTGGGAAAGTGCCACCAGCAAAAGTTTTGGTAGCCGGTGCAGGTGTCGCTGGCCTTGCGGCAATTGGTGCGGCATCGAGCCTAGGTGCAATTGTTAAGGCGACAGACCCAAGACCAGAGGTCGCCGATCAGGTCAAATCCATCGGTGGCGAATATCTTCCAGTTGAAGTTCAAGAAAAGATGGAATCTTCTGATGGATATGCAAAAGCAACCAGCGAGGCCTATGACAGGCGTGCGGCTGAAATCTATTCAGAGCAAGCAAGGGATGTTGATATCATCATCACCACAGCTCTAATACCTGGACGCCCCGCACCAAAACTCATCACCGCAGCCGATGTCGCAAGCATGAAGCCTGGCAGTGTGATTGTCGACATGGCCGCAGCTCAGGGTGGCAACGTAGAAGGTTCAGTTGCTGGCCAAAAAGTAGTCACTCCAAATGGTGTGACCATTCTCGGCTACACCGATCTACCCGGCCGGCTACCAGCCCAAGCATCGCAGTTATTTGGCACCAACTTGGTGAACCTGATCAAGCTTTTAACTCCAAACAATGATGGTGAACTGGTCATCGATTTCGAAGATGTCGTCCAACGCTCCGTAACGGTGGTTAGAAATGGTGAGATCACCTGGCCACCTCCCCCGGTGCAAGTTTCAGCAGCTCCTGCCCAAGCCAAACCGGTTGAGGTAATGTCTAAGGTTGAAAAGAAAATGTCGGCCAAACTTCGCGGTGCACTGATTGCACTTGGCGCAACAGCACTCTTCGCAATTTGTGCTTTTGCCCCAGAGCCATTACCTCAGCACTTTTTGGTACTAACTCTTTCTGTTGTGGTTGGCTTCTACGTGATTGGAAAAGTGCACCACGCCCTGCACACTCCGCTGATGAGCGTTACCAATGCCATTTCAGGAATCATCATTGTTGGTGCGCTGTTGCAACTAACCACCCCGAACCTAGCCGTTCAAATCTTGGCTGGTATCGCAGTACTTCTGGTGAGCATTAACATCTTTGGTGGATTTGCAGTAACC
>JBJTHM010000148.1:0-6090 GCA_046094465.1 Rhodoluna sp.
TTTCGGAGGCATATTCGAAATCGTTATCGAAAGTGGCTGCATCCACCCTGAAGGCTAGTTTGTAATCGATTTGAAGCTGTTCCTCAGCCGCCAGGTAAACTTCGGCCATACCCCTTTCAATCCACGCATCTTGAACTTCAATGATTCCAGCTGCAAGCAACATCTTTTCAGCGTTCAGAAGTGCCTCGACATCTTCAGTGATGGTTTGTTTAGGGGCTTTGGAGAGCACAAGTTGCATCGCTTGCCACTCTCGGAGAATACCGGTTGGCAAGCCTTGCTCATCTAGGTCTATGCCACCTTCAGTTAGGACTGGAAGCTCACCATCAAGAAGGCCCGCGATTTCGAGAGCCTTGCTATTTACCCAAAGCGTGTGATGATCCTCGGCGTGAAGCACAACAGGTATCTCCGATACAAACGCATCAAGGGCTCGCCTAGTCAGTTGTCCAGCCAGATTTCGGTCATAACTAGCCGCATCAAGCCATGCTAGTTGCTTCTTTGACTTCGAATATTCAAGAAGCTTTGCCCCAATTTCCTCGATGCTATCTAGCCCAGAAATGTCAGCACCGAGTGATTCCCGACCAGCAAAAAGAGGATGAGCGTGAGCATCACGGAATGCAGGTGCAATAAAAGCACCGTCTAGATTTACTTCAACCTTATTCGGACTTTCTCCCCATGTCTCTTTAGATGCAACTAGTCCAGCATCATCAACGTATAGGCAGTCTGTATAAGAATGATTACCAAGGTAAATTGTGCCACCAAAGAATTTGGTTGCCATTAGCCGCGTTCGTTTAGATAACAGACCCCGCAGAGTGATTCGTAACTGACTTCGACGCCGTCAATTGCGACCTGGTCGCCTTCAAAAATGAATTCCCCGTCTAACTTCCTGCCGTTAAACATTGCTTTTCTTCCGCAGCGGCAAATAGTTTTTAGTTCTTCAAGGGAGTGGGCTAGTTCCATCAATCGCAGAGATCCTGGGAAACCATTAGTGAGAAAGTCCGTTCTAATTCCATAGCAAAGCACTGGGACGTTGTCTAAGACAGCTAATTCGAAGGCTTGATCTACCTGATCTCTGGTGAGGAATTGGGCCTCGTCGATTAGCAGGCAGGAAAGGTTCTTAATGCCAGGGATAATCAGTGAATCGTTGGCGCGCTCGTGGGCTAGTTCTCTCAGATTATCTTTAGGGGTAACTAAGAAATCCACGCGGCGGTCCACGCCGAGCCTCGAGACTATTGTTGAGTCCCCTTTAGTATCGACAGCGGGCTTCGCAATTAGAACCTGTTGGCTACGCTCTTCGTAGTTATGAGCCACCTGCAATAGGGCAGTGCTCTTACCGCTATTCATAGCTCCATATCTGAAATACAATTTAGCCATTTTGCCCTTTCAACCACTTATCTCCTATGGTAGCCAGCCCAAAAGCGTAAATTGCGTATTTCCTCTTTCAGTCGTAATCTAAAAGTCTTCGAGTTGTTTTAGGACGTTGGGGAAGACGCACCTAATCGAACTTGGAGGTGGAACATGTCGTCTCAACAGGTCGTTCTGACCTTATTTCTGCACGCTTGCCCGAGTTCCAAGGCCGAACAAATTTCAGCGCTTTTGGGAGTGGCTCCTACCTGGCACCAGCAGCCTTTGATCTTGGGTAGTAATCGGGCAGAGGTCAAACTCTCAACTTCAATCCAAAACGCAGAAGAGCTTATCTCGGGATTGGGCAGGATGGGTGAGATCTACGCTGATGCAATTTTGCATTCTAGAAACGGACACCGCTTATACATGCTGGTTCCTGGGTTAGGCATTTTTCAAGCGGAGACTAACGCGCTAGGCGAGATTTTGCTAAATGAAGAGCGAGTCCGTATCGCATTGGAGCAGTCGGCTGGAAACTTCCGTGAACTTTCAAGGCTACTGCGTCTTGCTCTCGGTCAAGCCTGGGATGATGTTCTAGAGCCAATAAGAGCCACAAGATACAGCGATAATCTGAGCCTGATAAACCGAGCGGTTTAGTTATAGCTTCGGAAAGCAATAACCGCGTTATGTCCACCAAAGCCAAAAGAGTTCGAGATGGCTAAAATGTTCTCGCCCAGCTCCCTAGGCTTGGTCACCACATCCAAATCGATAGCCGGGTCTGGATCATCTAGGTTTAGTGTCGGCGGCGCAACTCGGTTCTGGATCGCAAGGATTGTGAACACCGCTTCAATCGCACCCGCACCACCTAACAGGTGGCCAGTGGAGGACTTTGTGGCTGAAAGTGGTATCTGTTTGAGATGTTCACCAAAAACTCTGAGCAGGGCCGTGTACTCGGCTATGTCTCCTACCGGAGTGCTGGTTGCGTGAGCATTAATGTGACCAACATCTTCTGGCTTAGCATTAGCCATTTTCAAAGCTCCGATAACTGCTCTGGCCGCTGCTGTTCCCTCCGGATCTGGTGCTGTGATGTGATGCGCGTCACTTGTGACACAGCCTCCTGCTAATTCTGCATAAATTTTAGCTCCGCGAGCTTTGGCGTGTTCTTCAGTCTCTAGGATTAGTGCTCCAGCGCCTTCTCCCATCACAAAACCATCGCGGTTTATGTCATAAGGACGAGAAGCTCGCTGAGGTTCATCGTTTCGCTTTGAAAGTGCGTGCATAGAGGCAAAAGCCGCCACAGGAAGTGGGTGGATAGCGGCCTCACAGCCACCTGCGACTACGATGTCAACTTCGCCGCTACGCAAGCGCGCTATTGCGTTCGCGATAGCTTCAGTTCCAGAGGCACAGGCTGAAACTGCAGTTCTTACTCCACCGCGTGCCGCGATGTCCATACCGATTGCGGCAGCAGGACCGTTTGGCATGAGCATCGGAACAGTCATTGGCAAGACACGTCGTGGACCTTTTTGCTGCAAGGTTTCAAACGCGTCCAGTAGTGTCCAGACCCCACCTATGCCAGTTGCAAACTCAACGGCTAGTCTTTCCGGCGTGAAATCTGTTATCCCAGCATCCGCCCAGGCTTCTCTAGCAGCGATAAGGGCGAATTGACTGGAAGGGTCTAGTCGCTTGGTTTCTTGAAGCGTTAGCACTTCACTTGCTGGTACCTTGGCTACCCCCGCGAAGGTAACAGGAAGTTCATACTTGGCAACCCAGTCATACTCCATGGTTTTGATCCCCGATTGACCTTGGAGGAGGGCTTGCCAAGTTGTTTTGACGTCGCCACCGAGTGGCGTGGTAGCGCCAACTCCAGTGACAACAATCTTTTGGTTCAAGGTCCGCTTTAGCCTTGAGCGGAGGTGATGAAGTTCACTGCATCACCTACGGTAATAAGGTTTTTGACTTCCTCGTCTGGGATCTTAACGCCGAACTTCTCTTCAGCGTTAACGACGATGGTCATCATTGAGATTGAATCGATGTCTAAATCGTTGGTGAAAGACTTCTCTAGCTTGACGGAATCGGTATCAATACCGGTTTCCTCATTAACGATCTCTGCTAGACCTTGAAGGACTTCGTCCTGTGATAGTGCCATTAATTGCTCCTTGATTGTTTGATTTGACCTTATTAAGTTTAGGGGAGAACTACTACCTGAGCCGCGAACGCGAGTCCTGCTCCAAAGCCTATTTGTAGGGCTAAACCACCTGATTTCACCACTCCATCGGAGAGAAGTTGGTGCATTGCCAGTGGAACGCTCGCCGCCGAGGTGTTTCCAGAATTCACGATGTCTCTAGCCACCGCTACAGTTTCTGGAAGCTTTAATTGCTTGACCATTTCATCAATAATTCTCATATTCGCCTGGTGAGTAACCAGTGCCGTTAGGTCTTCGGCTCTGACTCCTGCCGCATCCAGGGCTTGTTGCGCTACCTTAGCCATTTCCCAGACTGCCCAACGAAATACAGTTTGACCATCTTGACGAAGAGTTGGCCAACTGTTGGTACCATCACGCAGTTCAAGAAGGGAACCTGTCATGCTGACAGATGACCAATGAGATCCGTCTGAACCCCAAACTGTTTTCGAGATGCCTGGAATCTCTGATGGTCCGATGATAGCTGCACCAGCGGCATCCCCAAGGAGGAATGAAATAGATCGGTCAGTTGGGTCAATATAGTCAGAAAGCTTCTCAGCGCCAACTACAAGAACAAACTTCGCAACACCTGATCTAACTAAGGCGTCCGCCTGGGCAATGCCATAGCAATAGCCAGCGCAGGCTGCAGAAATGTCAAATGCCGGTGCTGGGGTTGCACCAATCAGCTCGGTTAGTTGGGTTGCAGCCGATGGTGTTTGATAGGGGTGGCTAATCGTGCTGAAGATCACTGCATCGATTTGGTTGGGTGGGATGCCGGCTTTAGTTAGTGCCTCATTTGATGCAGCAACTGCCATGTCCATCAGTGATTGGTTTTCGCTAGCTCTTCTCCTGGTGATAATTCCAGTGCGCTGTCTAATCCACTCATCTGATGAATCAATCGGTCCAGCAACATCATCATTTGTTACAACGAGATCCCCGCGACATGCTCCCAGCGAATAGATTCGACTGTACTGTACTGTCTCATACTGGTTAAGTCTTGCCTCAGTCATTAATTACCAACGCCTATCAGTTCGATAGCTTTATCCAGGTCGTCTGGAGTTTTTAATGCAACACATTCTGTTTCGGTCATTCCACGTTTTGCTAGGCCAACAAGTGTCCCTCCTGGAGCAAGTTCAATCAATCCGGTAACACCTAGCTCGTTCATCTTTTTCATGCAGAGATCCCAACGTACTGGGTTGGCAACCTGCCCGACAAGTCTTTCAATATAATCTGCTCCAGAACTAATAATCTGCCCCTGTTGATTAGAGAGCAGTGTTTTAGTTGGGTCATTCACAGTAATGGTCTTGGCAAATTCAGAGAGTGCTTCAACAGCGCTGGCCATAAATTTAGTGTGGAAAGCACCAGCAACAGAAAGGGCAATCACTTTGGCTCCCTGAGGTGGATCTGCTACCAGTTCAGCTATCTTTGATTTCAAACCCGCTGCAACAATCTGTCCGGCTCCGTTGTAATTAGCTGGGGTCAGGCCAAGATTATCTAATTTGGCTAGTACTTCATCTTCCATGCCACCAAGAACTGCGGCCATAGATGTTTCTTGACCAGCCTTGGCCGCTTTCATCATGGCTTTGCCTCTAAAATCTACTAACTTCATTGCTGAAGATGAATCCAGTGCCCCCGCTGCGAAACCAGCAGCAACTTCGCCAACCGAGTGACCGGCTACAACCTTCACTGAAGCTAGGTTCAGCAGATTGGCTGTAGCTATTGAAGCAGCAACAATCAACGGTTGAGCAATCTCTGTCTGCCTTATGGTTTCTTCTTCATCACTTACTGTTCCGTGCTAATTAGGTCCAGTCCAATAACGTCTGAAAATGTTTCCAGATCGGATTTGAAACTAGGAATCTCTAGCCAGGGGTTCAGAAAGCCGACCTTCTGTGACCCTTGGCCAGGACAAACGAGAGCGATCATGTATTTACGCGTCCCCACCTGTTGCTCCGCTGGTGCCTGCCGAAACATCCATCAGACGGTATTTCTCAATTGCCTTGAGTGGAGCATCATCTGCTACCTCACCGCGAGAGGCCAGCTGTTGAAGAACACGAACTGCAATAGAGGGGCCATCTATCTTGAAGAATCTTCTTGCAGCTGCTCGGGTATCTGAGAAACCAAATCCATCAGCGCCGAGCGTTGCATATTCGCCTGGGATCCACTTTCTAATTTGGTCAGGCACCTGATGCATGTAGTCACTCACGCCAAGGAATGGTCCAGGTGAGCCGACAAGTTTGTTGGTTAGGTATGGCAGTGGAACGGAAGTGCCAGGGTTCAAAAAGCGCTGTTCATCTCGCAGCAGTGCGTCTCTTCTTAGTTCACTCCAAGAGGTCACTGACCAGATATCAGCGGACACACCCCAGTCATCTAGAAGAAGTTTTTGAGCCTCGAAAGCCCAAGGTAGAGCAACTCCTGAAGCTAGGATTTGAGCCTTCTTTGAAGTTTCTGCGCCTTGGCTAACTCGGTAGATACCACGAATGATGCCGTCTACGTCAACGTTTGCTGGCTCCTCTGGCTGGAGTATCGGCTCGTTATAAACCGTGAGGTAATAGACCACGTTTGGATCAGGATGG
>JBJTHM010000149.1:0-4168 GCA_046094465.1 Rhodoluna sp.
TCTCAAACAAGACCCCGACAGCAGCGATCCGGCCTTCATCAAGGAGTTCGCCGCCCGCAGCGCCAAGGTGCAGCGGCTCGAAGAGATCCTCGAGGAGGTGATCGAAGCGGGCGATCGGGCGCTGCTGTTCACCCAGTTCGCCGAATGGGGTCACCTGCTCAAGGCGCACCTCGAGCGCAAATGGCGCCAGGAGGTGCCGTTCCTCTACGGCAACACCAGCAAGTCCGAACGCCAGGCGATGGTGGATCGCTTCCAGGACGACCCCCGCGGCCCGCAGCTGTTCCTGCTGTCGCTCAAGGCCGGTGGCGTGGGCCTCAACCTCACCCGCGCCAGCCACGTGTTCCACATCGACCGCTGGTGGAACCCCGCCGTGGAGAACCAGGCGACCGACCGCGCCTACCGCATCGGCCAGCAGAACCGCGTGCTGGTGCACAAGTTCATCACCAGCGGCTCGGTCGAAGAGCGCATCGACCGGATGATCAAGGAGAAATCCAAGCTGGCCGAAGACATCGTCGGCTCCGGCGAAGACTGGCTCGGCGGCATGGACGTGCGCCAGCTCAAGGACCTGGTGACCCTGAGTGAGGAGTGAGCCGGTGAACACCCGCCACCCACTTGTCAGTATCTGCACGGTGACCCACGACCGCAGCCATCTGCTCCCGCTTTTGCAGGACTGCGTGCGTCAACAGACGTATCCACATTCGCGCATGGAATGGGTAATTGTGGACGACTCAACGGAAAAGACAAATCCCTTTTCTCCAGACCAAGACCTGGACTTCGTGGTCACCCAAATACAGCTACCTCAAAAGCTCACGCTAGGAGCTAAGCGAAATACTTCTCATAGTTACTGCAGGGGCGAGATCATTGTCTATATGGACGATGACGACTGGTACCCTCCAACGCGCGTAGAGCATGCAGTTGAAAGGCTTTACAACAGCGAAGCACTCATTGCAGGAAGCACTTATTTGCCCATCCTACTCCTGCCCGAGCGAGAAATCTGGCTGGCCGGCCCATATCACCAAAACCACGCAACCGCCAATACATTCGCGTTCAAACGTGAACTTTTGAGCCAAACAGAATACGACGAGACATGCGAGCGAGCAGAAGAACAAGTGTTTCTCAAGAATTACAGCCTGCCACTCGTGCAACTTGAGCCATGCCACACAGTTCTTTGCATTGGACATGCATCAAACAGCTTTGATAAAAGGCAGCTCTTAAGCGACCAACATAAAGCACATATGGAGCACATCACCAGCGATCTGCGGTCGAGCGAGAAGCTTTGCAAGCTCGCCGATCAATATGCGGAAGCCCTACTCATCAAGCCCTCTAAACCCAGACTTGTCATAGTCTGCGGCCCCTCGGACTGCCACAGCTCCAGTATTGCAGAAGCGCTGTCCATACTTGGCTTACAAGATCTAGGCTCGTATCGCCCACAAGACAACGAGCTCGATCGCACCAAGAAACTTCAGATTGACAAACTTCTGTCAACTCTCCATCTTGTCGAAGAAGCCACTCTTGAGGACCAAGCCGCAAAAGATAGATTCAGACAAGCAATCTCCTCGGTCGCAAACTCCCTAGGCAATCATGATGAATACGCAAAGCCCAGGATGCACCTACTAGAATCACCAAAAGCTACAATGCTGATACAGGAATTCAGTCAGTACTTTTCCCTTCAGCTTATAATCTGTCTGAGGCCTCTAGGTGATGTCGAGAGCCCTAGAGAACCAAACTCACGCCCAACTAGGCAAGGGGAGATTGGAGCGGAATTGATTTACAGCCAACTCTTCACCCATATCGTCAACACTCCCACCCCAACGCACTTAATCCACTACCAGAATCTACTTAGCAGCCCGGCCGAAGAACTCTCACGCCTGATTGCCGCCCTCAATCTTGAACCTGAGCCAACTATGATTCAGGATGCGTTACAAATTATGCGGTCGACACGACATTCACTTCCCAAGAAGAACGGGGCTTCCATGCCAAAAGCAAACCATGCAAGCACCGACCATCGATTGCAATGATTGCCATTCTTGCCAATATCCATGATGCCGAAGCACCGTATATCGAATCCTTCGTCAACCATCACAGTCAGATTGGAATCCAAGAGTTTATCTTTGCCTCATCTGAGCGATGCCATCATCAAAGGGCGAAGCGCATCTTAAACTCACTGGATATCCCGATGGTCGTAGTTCCATCGCAAATACCAATGAGACGAGCGCGGGACTGGTGCCACAGATACATTAACATCAAGAGCGCTTTTGTCGCCGCAATTGATATCGATGAATTCCTTATTCCCGAGCACTTAGACTTTTGTTTTAGCACTGATTGCGATCACGCAAGCTTTCCTTGGCTCTGCAATGTCAACGTAGCTCCCAACGGGCTGACTTTTTCTCAAACACCAGGTGCAGTCATTGCGCGTGGAAAATCAATTTTCAAGATCCGCAAGACTGCCAGGATTGACGACCATAGAGCAATTATGGAAATTGGCGCAGATGTACGCCCAATGAGCGATACAATGCATCTACCTATTCAGCATTTTTATGCAAGAAGCTGCGGCGACCTTATCCTAAAAGATATCTATACTCGCAACACCAGCCCCGAATATGCCCCGCACCTCTTTTCTGACTACTCATTTGCGCAGTGCTTTTTTTCCAGGCTTCATCCTGCCAAGCTAACAGGCAGATTAGCGGCCTGTGCACTTATCAGCTCCTTACAGGAAGCAGAGAGAAACAAATCCACCAAACTGTTGACAATCAATCACTTGGAAGACGAGAAGCATCTTAGATCAATACTAGGCGAAAATAAGATTATCGAAGAGCATATTACCAATCTATCCAACAACATCAAAGATATCGCAGCGCAAGTAACCCCATGGCAACAGGGATTCCTCGCCAACTCGCTTGCCGACATCAAATACTTTACAGAAAATGCTACCGCATCCAAATATGGATGGTTCCTCGACCGATTTGCAATTCCAAACGAGGGCGTTAACATTCGCCAACTAGCTGTAGAGCTATTTCGGCAGAACTATCAACGCGCGCAATCACCAAAGCAATGCGAAAAAAAATCAAGTGCAGGCTCTTGCCGAGAAGAACTAATCCAATATTCAGCGCTCAAGAACACAACAAAAGCTCCATGGCACCAAACGCGGGAGTGGAACAAGTGCTTTGGCATTGGATTTAACAAGACTGGCACCACATCACTCGATGAAGCGATGAGATCCCTCGGACTCAGAAGTCGTCAAAGCGAAGTCGAATTTACAACGACTAGCCAGATGATCAAGGGTGATTATAGTCCATTTATACATGCTATGAAAGACCTCGACTTCCACCAAGACCTCCCAGTCTCGCAGGGATGGCACTTTGCAGCACTTGACGCGCTTTTCCCTAACAGTCGCTTCATTCTCACAGTCAGAGACCCAGTCTCATGGGCAGAAAGCTTTGTCTCTTACTACTCACTTGAACTTCTTAGCATAACATATAAGCGGGAGCCAAGACAACAGCCTTATTTGGCGACTGGATATACACAGGCTTGGCTGTCTCACTTTCTTTTGGCTTCTGACATCAGCAACGGCAACGAGAATCCGGCGTATGCGTCAATCAGCATTGACGAAGCACGGGAAACCATTCAGCTGCCAGAGTTCAAAAAAAGACTGACTAGAATATATGAGACACGCAATTCGGCTATTCGTTCATATTTTGCTAACAGGCCGGAAGACTTTATCGAGATCAATGTATCTGCCACTGATTGCTACGGCAGGCTTTGCAGATTTCTTGGGGCTCCCGTCATCGAAGCTCCAATGCCGCACCTTAATCGACGAAGCACTGGACCAGTCAATCCAATCCAGCAGACACGTTGAACCACCAGTCGCCCCGACCATGACTCGGCACACAGCCCGGAACGTCCAAGGCTCTTGCCATGCAATCAACAACCGATTCTATTCAGCGGTTAAATGATTTCCCCAGTGGGATTCCACATGCCACAATGAGATGCATGGTTGATGCTATGGCGCGACTAAGCTGACATCACAAGCCATGCCGAATCCCCCTCTGCCAGGAAAGATGACGCCTCTCCAATCCGTCCACTTTTCACCAGGGGGCTTGATGGAGCAAAGCAATGCGTCGCTACAGCGAGGCCTTCAAAGCTGACGTCAGAAGGCGGATGAGTCCGC
>JBJTHM010000150.1:0-14695 GCA_046094465.1 Rhodoluna sp.
ATTTCAACCGCTGGGTGGGTGACGTGCTTACCTTCATAAACCGTTGGAAAAAGTTTTATCAACTCCAACCGGCTTATTGAGTTCAAGATAAAAAGATCGAACTCACCGTCATCAACTAAAGCTTCCGGGGTGATTAGCAGTCCACCACCGTAACTGGGACAGTTAGAGACAGTGCAAAGATTTGCTTCGAAGATTCTCTCAACTCCGTCAACCACTGCTCGATAGGGAATTGGCTTAAATGCTGCCAATTCGCGATACATGGCAAAGCGATACTTTATTGGTCCTTTAATCCAGTTCCACATATTTGCCCGCTTGTTTACAAGTGCATCAAATCCTGCACTCACAGCTCCAAAAGAGTAAAACTCTTTGGAGGCAGAGACAGAGTGAATCAAATCAACCTGTCTTGGACTAGTGAATTTGTCTACAAGATGCCTAACTCCACTGACCACATCATGAATTGGTAAGCCTAAAGCTCTTGCTGAGTCATTTCCAGTTCCTGCAGCTATCAAGCCAACTGGAGTTTGAGTCTTAGCTGCGGCGTTAACACCGAGGTGGAACATTCCGTCCCCGCCAACAACTATTAGCCCGTCAATCGATTTTTCAGTTACTGCCTTTTTGGCATTTGCACTGGCAGTTTTGAAATCCGGTCCTGAAAGATCTACCAGATCAACACCTAAGTTTTTTAATTCAACTTTGGCGTGTTCTCCATCACGTTTACCCCGCCCGCGACCTGAAGTCGGATTGATTACTATCCCGTATGTCCCCATTAGTTCTTTCTAAGAGTCTGGGCGTTTATGGCAACTATCAGTGTGGATAGTGACATCAACACAGCTCCCAGTGCGGGAGTCAAAACCAAACCTACTGGCATGAATAACCCCGCTGCGAGCGGTATTGCCAGAATGTTATAACCTGCAGCCCACCAAAGATTTTGCAGTGACTTCGCCCTAACCCGTTTGCTCAGGCGCACTGCCCTAACCACAGCGGTTGGATCATCACTTATGAGAACTATCCCAGCTGATTCGATTGCAACATTAGTTCCAGCGCCAACAGCAAAGCTGACATCAGCTTGGGCAAGTGCTGGGGCATCGTTCACTCCGTCACCGACAAAACCAACCATGGCCTTGGATTTTTGTTTTTCTTGAATGATTGAAGTTTTCTGCCAAGGCAAGGCTTCAGCGTAAATCTCGCTGACGCCAATTTCTTTTGCCACAAAATCAGCTACACCTTTTGCATCCCCGGTAAGGATGCCAACTTGAATTTTCTCTCGCTGAAGTTCATAAACCGCTTCAGCCGCAGATTCTCTTACCAAATCACCCAACTTGATGAGCCCCTCAAGCACTCCGTCAATCACTACGCAGATTACAGTGCTGCCTGAGTTAGCCGCTTGGTCTGCCCAAACCAAATCGATAACTTCCATCCTGATATTGCGCTCCACTAATAAGGCAGGAGATCCGACTAGAACCTCATACTTTCCAGCTTTAGCACTCACCCCTTTTCCAGCCAGGGCAGTGAAACTCTTGGTTTGATTGAGTTTTAGATTGCGGGAATTTGCCGCCTCAACAATTGCCTTGGCAATCGAATG
This sequence comes from Rhodoluna sp., assembly GCA_046094465.1. Classification (GTDB taxonomy): domain Bacteria; phylum Actinomycetota; class Actinomycetes; order Actinomycetales; family Microbacteriaceae; genus Rhodoluna. Next base: position 1,583 of record JBJTHM010000150.1, read on the forward strand.
CTCACTACCGAATTCGACAGCTGCGGCCAAACTAAGAATTTTGTTTTCATCCTGAAGCACTGATTTGTTGGCAACTCGTATCGCACCTACTCCACGCTTACCGTAGGTTAGGGTGCCAGTCTTATCAAAAAGAACGCTACGTAGTTTGGCGGCTTGTTCGAACATCTGTCGATTGCGAATTAGTAATCCTGAGGTGGCTGCCTTCGCGGTGGTGATTGATGTCACCAGAGGAATAGCCAGACCCAAAGCATGGGGACACGCAATCACGAGGACAGTAACAATCCGTTCCAGAACGAAATCTGCAGACTGAGTTCAATTAATCCACCAATAAACTGCTGTCAATAACGCTGAGGCAAAAGCGACATAGAATAACCAACCAGCTGCCCGATCCGCCAATCTCTGTGTCTTCGACTTAGATTGCTGAGCTAATTCAACTAACTTCAAAATCTGGCTAAATGCCGTATTTGCCCCTGTTCCGGTTGCTTTCACAATCAGCAAACCAGAACTTAGCTCACCATCAAAAGTCAACTTGGTTCCAGCAAAAACTGTGTCACCAGCAGTTTTTTCAACCTGACTAGATTCACCAGTCAACATAGATTCATTAACCTTGGCGCTTCCGGATACCACTACCCCGTCAACTGGAACTTGAGAGCCTGGACCAACAAGGATTTCGTCACCGACAACAAGCTGCTCGACAGGAACGGATATCTGCTTGCCAGTTGAGACTTTGATAGCCGTATCTGGCAGAAGGCTCTTCAGTTCCCCCAAGGCATTAGATGCACTCATGACTGCAGACATTTCAATCCAGTGGCCAATCAGCATGATGGTTGTTAGTGTGGCTAACTCCCACCAGAAATCCATGTGCCCAAAGTTATAGCCAAAAAATTCTGAAATGGTCAGGAACATGGAATAAACAAATGCCACAGTTAGGGCCATCGCAATTAGGGCCATCATGCCCGGCTGCTTTGCCTTAACTTCCTGCCAACCAGTTGTTAGAAATATTCTGGCTGAGGTAAAAAACAGGATTATTCCGGCAATCGCGGGAATCAAGTTAGAACCAGGAAAGCTTAGGGCTTGATAGCCAAGCAGCATCTGAACAGTGTGCGAGAAATAAACTGCTGGGAGAGTTAGAAGGCTAGAAAAAAGCACCTGCTTCTTGAACATATTTGGGTCATGGTGACTGTGATCGTGTCCTGCGTGAGCATGATGAGCATGGTCGTGCGAATGTGCGTCAGAGTGCTGGTGCTCTCCCCCTGTTGCACAGCAGTTGTGCCCTTCTTGCGTCTGTCCTACTAGATGATGCTCTTGGTCACACTTGCACTCATTTGGTGGGCAGTGACATTCTCCCCCGGGATTATGATCACATACACAACGGGGGTCATTCTTCGAATCGTGTGCAGTGCAGTCGTGTTCAACCGGATGGGACATTTAGATTTGATCTCCTTGAATACCCCTTGGGGCGATACCAATCTTAGCCAAATCAGTCGCTCCAACTTGTATTCTCAATCTATGAAGGTTACCAAACAGACCCATGACTGCCTGGTTTTTGAGCAAGCAGAGAAAAAACTAGTCCTAGACCCCGGTGCATACACTGAGCCACAGGAGAACCTCAACGATGTTCTTGCAATAGTGATAACCCATGCCCACGACGACCACTGCTACGAGGAGCAAATCAATCGCATTCTCAAGCTCAATCCTGAGGCCCAGATCTTCTGCCCTGCGGATGTAGCAAAGCGTTTAGAGAAATACCAAACCACCGTGGTCTACCACGGTGACTACTACGAGGTTGGCCCTTTTACAATCGAATTCTTTGGCGATCTCCACGCGGTAATCCACCCTAGTTACCCTGTGATTGAAAACCGTGGGGTCTTAATCAATAACCTCCTCTATTACCCAGGGGATAGTTTTACTCTTCCGGATAGGAAAGTTGAGATGCTAGCTGTGCCTACCAGTGCACCTTGGCTAAAAATCTCTGAGGTGATGGATTTTATCGCCGCGATAGATCACAATCAGTCAATGGCAACGCATAATGCTTTGCTAAGTGAGTTTGGCCACAACCTGAGTAATTATCGGGTAAAACAAATCACTGAAAGTAAAGGTGGAAAATTCACCTACCTGCTACCTGGCGAAACTATCGAGCTTTAGCCCTAGCTGCCAGTTCTTTTTGCTTTGCACTGATAATCAGCATGAGAGTCTCATCGGATACTTTTTCGTGCCAACTAAATCTAATAACTGATTTATCCAGCTCCCCCTGAGTGAGTTTCTTAGCCAAGGATTTACCCAGCGAGCCAGATAGCAGGTAAATCGAGTAGAAATCCTTCCAACCGGCAAAGGCTAAAAAGTTCTTTCCTGACACTCGAAGAGTTGGGAGTTGGTAAGAAATGATGAGTTCATTCTCGGCACCAGAAAGCTTCACTAACCGCTTTCGGAGTTCAAGTAGAACTTTGGCTTTAGCCGGTTCTAATAGTTTGAAATACTCTTGGGCCTCGTGTTTTTCAAGTTTCCGCACAGGCTAATTAAAGCAACACTTCAGTCGCTTTTACTAAATAAAGCTGGGATACCAGGACTCGAACCTAGAACAAATGAACCAGAATCACTCGTGTTGCCAATTACACCATATCCCAATTGAACCCTGAGGGCTCGACTTCCCATTCTATCTGGGGCTAAAGGTGGCTAGCAAACAGTCTTAGCCGAGCAAGCGTCTCTTCTTTACCGAGGATTTCCATGGACTCAAATAGTGGCGGAGATACCCGTCGACCTGATATGCCTGTTCTCAGGGGACCAAACGCATTTCTTGGCTTTTGCTCCATCTGCTCAATAAGTTTCTGATTGAGCGCATTTTGGATAACTTCGGTGGTCCATCGTGTTTCTGGAATTTCTTCTAAAACAGCCACAGATGCCAAAGTGATCTCCTCGCTGTTCTCTGGAAGACCCGCTTTAGCATCAGGCTCTATGACAACATCTCTTGCGTCGCAGAATAGGAACCACAGCATTTGAACTGCCTCACTGAGCACAGTTATTCGCTCCTGAATCAGCGGTGCCGCTTGACGCAAAATGTTTAGTTCCCGCTCTGAAGGATTCACTCCGAGCACATGCTCGGCCTGAAGATATGGAATGATGCGCTTGGTGAAATCTTCTACCGAAAGTAATCGAATGTGAGATGCATTGATTGCATCTGCTTTCTTTTGATCAAATCGCGCAGGATTAGGATTCACATCTGCGACGTCAAAAGCTTCGACCATCTCAGCCAAAGTGAAAACATCTCTTTCCGCGCTGATACTCCAACCCAGAAGAGCAAGGTAGTTCAATAACCCCTCTGGGATGAAGCCCCGATCACGGTGATGGAACAGATTGGATTCAGGATCACGTTTACTAAGTTTTTTATTGCCTTCACCCATTACAAATGGCAGGTGGCCGAACTGTGGAATAAATGTTGTTATTCCGGCTTCAAACATCGCGTTGTAGAGAGCAATCTGTCTTGGGGTTGAGGAGAGTAAATCTTCACCCCTGAGCACATGGGTGACTCCCATCAGTGCATCATCCACTGGATTTACCAGTGTGTAGAGGGGCTGACCGTTTGGTCTTACCACCACAAAATCCGGAAATGATCCAGCTGGGAAAGTAATCTCCCCGCGCACCAGATCGGTAAAACTAATATCGACATCTGGAACTCTAAGCCTCAGGGCAGGTGTTCTGCCCGCTGCCCGATATTTAGCCTTCTCGTCCTCAGCGAGATCCCTTTCTGAATTGTCATAACCAAGTTGAACTGCACGACCATTTGCCCTGTTACGTTCATCTATTTCTTCAGCAGTCAAATAGCTTTCATAGATGTGCCCTGAAGCTTTGAGCTTCTCGATGACTTCAAGATAAATATCTGTTCGCTGCGACTGACGATACGGCTCATTAGGCCCACCGACCCCAACCCCTTCGTCCCAGTTCAATCCCAACCAACGAAGGCCATCCAAAATCATCTCAAATGATTCTTCACTGTCTCTTTCAGCATCAGTGTCTTCAATTCGAAAGATGAATGTTCCACCGGTATGACGAGCGTATGCCCAGTTAAATAGCGCAGTTCTAACTAAACCAACGTGTGGAGTTCCAGTTGGCGAGGGGCAGAATCTAACTCGAATGTCTTTGCCTGTGGCAGAGGAAAATGGTGCAGTGATTTGATTGAACATAACTAGATAAGTCTAAGCGACTGGGTTAGTCAGTGTTCCGATGCCCTCGATGCTTATTTCAACCAGTTGACCAGATTCGATGGGTCCAATGCCAGCTGGTGTTCCAGTGAGAATGACGTCGCCTGGAAGTAATGTCATAGCCTGAGACACATGCTGGATAATCCGATTCACTTTATGAATTAGTAAATCAACGGACGCGCTCTGACGAACATCGCCATCAACCTTAGTTTCTAGAATCTGACCATCTGGGACAAATTCCGTTTCGACCCAAGGCCCCAATGGGCAGAAGGTGTCAAAACCCTTTGCTCTAGTCCATTGGCCGTCTAGGTTTTGAATATCTCTTGCCGTCACATCATTTGCGATGGTGTAGCCCCAAATGTAATCAGTTGCTTTATCAATCGATACATCCTTGGCTAAAGAAGCAATCACGATAGCTAGTTCACCCTCGTGGTCTACCTGGTTCGAAATTGCCGGCAAGACAATAGCTTCTTCTGGACCAATCACCGATGTGGTTGGTTTTAGAAAAATAAGCGGTTCCTTTGGTAGTTCGCCGCCCATTTCGGCAGCATGATCGGCATAGTTTTTTCCAATACAGACAATCTTGCTGGTCGGCAGAATCGGCGGAAGCAGGTTGACTTCTTTTAGCGGGATTCTCTCACCGGTGGTTTCGTAGCCCTGAAAAATCGGATGCCCGCGAAACACCACGAGCTCCGGTCCATCAACCAGGCCCCAGCCAATCTTGTCGCCTGCTTGAAACTTTGCGATGCGCATTACTTGAGCTTCACTAGCCAGTTGTGTCGGTCAGGTAGGCGGCCATACTGAATTCCAGTCAGTTCGTTGCGGATGCTAACAGTAAGTTCTCCTGGCTCAGGATCCTTTGGGCCAATAGTTTCTTCTCGGCTTTTGAATTCTCCAACAGGAGTTATCACAGCTGCCGTGCCACAGGCAAAAACTTCACTAATTGCACCTGAGTTATATCCTTCACGTAGTTCAGCTAGGGAAACCTCTCGCTCTTGAACTTCAATACCACGGTCACGGAGAAGTTGAATAATCGAGTCTCTAGTGATTCCTCTGAGAATTGTCCCATCCAGAGCTGGCGTGACTACCGGTCCGTCTTTGTAGACGAGGAAGACATTCATGCCACCGAGTTCTTCAAGATGAGTGTGAGTTTCTGCATCTAGGAACAGAACCTGCGAACAACCATTGGCATAACCCTCGTTTTGGGCTAACAAGCTGGCTGCATAGTTTCCACCGGTTTTGGCCTCACCGGTACCATACTTACCAGCTCTTGCAGAATCCAAAGCTATCCAAATAGAAACAGGTTTCAAGCCGCCGGTAAAGTAAGGACCAACTGGGCTTGCAATCACTCGATACTCTGCTCTTTTAGCCGCGCGAACTCCAAGAAAATTCTCGGCTGCGATTTCAAACGGTCTGAAGTAGAGAGTTTTCTCATTTACTGGCTGTGGGACCCAAGCATGGTCTACTGCAATGAGTTGTCTTAGTGATTCGACAAAAGCTTCTACCGGCAGTTCTGGTAAAGCCATTCGGTGTGCTGATTTCTGCATACGCTCAGCATTAGCAAAAGGTCTAAAGGTGTGAATAGATCCGTCATCGTGACGGTAGGCCTTGATTCCTTCGAAGACTTCCTGACCGTAGTGCAACACTGCACTCGATGGATCCATCAGCATTGGGCCGTAGGGCTCAACCCTTGCGTTGTGCCAACCATCTGCTTCAGTCCATTCAATGATTACCTGATGGTCAGTGAAGTTAACCCCAAAGGCGGGGTTCTCAAGCAGCGCTTCACGCTCGGCATCAGGCATTGGCTGCTCTGATTTGATTACTTCGAATTCCATTTCATTCCATCCTCTAAAGTTTGGCAAAAATACTTTTGGCTATTTCTTGGGTACTACGTTTGGCATCGCCTCTGGTTGCCAGATCACTTGCAACTGCGCTTTCTATTCTCGCCGCAGCCACTGGATGACCGAGGTGATCAAGCAGTAGTGCTCCCGAAAGAATAGCTGCAGTTGGATCAGCGATTGATTTGCCGGCAATATCTGGTGCACTTCCGTGAACGGGCTCAAACATGCTAGGGAATTTACCCGTTGGGTTGATATTCCCTGAGGCGGCTAAACCAATACCTCCACCAATGGCAGCGGCCAAATCGGTCAAAATATCACCAAATAAATTGTCGGTGACAATTACGTCATACCTTTCAGGATCGGTGACCATAAAAATCGTTGCAGCATCAATGTGCTGATAGTCAACTTTGACTGTCGGGAATTCCTTGGCAACATCATCCACGGTTCGCTGCCAAAGTGAACCAGCAAAAACCAGGACGTTGTGCTTGTGGACTAGGGTTAGCGTCTTGCGTTCACGGTTAGCCGCTAGCTCAAAGGCATAACGAACGCAGCGCTCAATCCCGTATCGAGTATTAACCGAATTCTCGTTTGCAATCTCCTCATCGGTACCAACTCTCAGTGCTCCGCCATCGCCTACGTAAGCCCCTTCAGTCCCCTCGCGAACTACAACAAAGTCAAATGCTCCAGGTTCACGAAGCGGGCTTATGACACCTGGGTAAAGTTTTGTTGGTCGAAGGTTAATAAAATGATCAAAACTGAAACGAAGTTTGAGAAGTAAGCCACGCTCCAGAACTCCTGATGGAACCCGAGGATCTCCTATCGCTCCAAGCAAAATGGCGTCATGTTTTGAAAGACTTTCCAAATCTTTATCGTTGAGCACCTCTCCGGTTGCCAGGTAGCGTCTTGCTCCTAAATCATATTCGGTGGTTACAAAATCAATTCCGGAACCACGGGTGGCCAGTTGTATTGCCTCGAGCGCAAGAGCTGTTACCTCGGGCCCAATGCCGTCACCGGCTATGACACCTAAATCAATTTCTTTAGACACTCTTCAGACTTTCTGGCTTTTGTTCTTGAATTCAACTTTACTTCTTTAGTCTCGAGGTCGCTGAGCTAGCAAAACCAAAGTTATAGAGGGTTTTAGGCCTTCCTTGGTTTGAATCTGGCCTTCACGGTTAGTCAGCTCCAAGATTTTGAATCCCAACTTCGCCATAATCTGCTTGATAATCTCGATATTTGGTAACACATCGGGATCTCTCGGTCCGCCAAATCCTTCGGAAAGATTCTCTCTCGAATGCCACACACCAAAAATGTGACCACCGGGTTTGATAGAACTTGCTAAATGTAGAACTGCTTTTTTTAATTTACGCTGAGGAATCTGCAGGTAAGCAATTACCCCAAGATCCACTGGGGCTAACTTGGATGCAAAAGATGTCGCATCCGAACAAGTTGCAACACACAAATCTGCAACACCTTCTTCTTGAGCAAAACGCAGATACTTATCTAACGCGACCTGTGAGAAATCAATATTTTCTACCCGAAAGCCACGTTTGGCTAGCCAAATTGCATTCCTACCTTCACCGCCTGCCAAATCAATAGCCGTTTCACCCTGGATTTTTTCGCAGTACTCAACTACGAATCGGTTAGCGGTTTTGGTGTAGATGTATTCGTCGGTTGAATACTTTTTATCCCACTGTCTATTGGACACTAATTTGTTACCCCGAGAGGCAAAATTCGCTGCGCATCCTCAAAACTGCCAAGGTTGGTAACGTTCAAAAATCCCAAGAGCCTCATGTCCTCGATGGCCTGAACAACTTCCTGCTCAGAAGTGCCATAAAGGTAGTAAACGCCATTTCGAAGTTGAGAAGTTGCCTTGGTGCTGAAATCTCCAGCAGAGTAATCCATGTTGATGGCTCCGACAATGTGGCCTTTCTCAAACTCGCTCGCAGCTCTGGTGTCAATAATTGCAGTGACATTGCTGACATCAAGCTTCCCAGGTGAGCATGCCGCAAGACTTGCAACAAGTAGCGCGGCTAGTGTTGCGATGAAGGCTAATCTGAGTTTTTTCACATCTGCTCCAATCCCTTACCTTTATTCAACTTTACCTAAACTAAGTCTTGGAGGTAATCAGATGGCGACCGAAGTGACCATAGTCGAACTAAAAGAGGCAATCGCGAATAACGGCTTTGTGCTTGATGTCCGCGAAGACTACGAATTCTCTGATGGGCATGTGCCTAATGCTCGGCACATCCCTATGAACGAAGTTCCCAATAGCCTTGACCGGCTCGATGACGGTGCCAGAATTTTTGTGATTTGTCGTTCAGGAGTTAGATCCATGACCATAGCCGACTACTTAGAGGGCCAGGGTTACGATGTCGTCTCCGTTGGTGGCGGAACACAAGCATGGATTGATGCCGGTAATGAGTTATCTTTTGAGGATAGCCTCTAGTCGAGTTCTAAAGTTATTGCTCGAAGAACATCTGCCTCAATAGCAACAGCTACCTCAGCTAGCACCGCTGCTGGAACCTCTGAGTCAACAGTAATCACCGAAAGCGCTTTACCACCTTTGGAATTTCTGGCAATCTGCATGGCTGCGATGTTAATGTTGTTCTCCGCAAAGGCTTTACCGTAAATGGCGACAACACCTGGTCGGTCAGAATAAATCATCATCACCAGATGCCTCGCAACAGCAAGATCGATGTCGTAGCCATTGATATTGACGATTTTCTGAATCAGCTTCGGCCCAATGACTGTTCCAGAAACGGAGTAGTAATGGCCATCCTGAGTGGTTGCCTTTATTGACGTGACATTTCGATATTCTTCGCTTTTTGAATCAACCGAGAGCTTTACTTCAACCCCTCGTGACTCGGCTAAGAGCGGAGCATTGACATAGGAGACCTGCTCGGTAACCGCATTTTGATAAAAGCCCTTGAGCCCAGCTAGTTTCAAAACAGAGACGTCATGTGCGGCAATTTCTCCCCTGACCTCAACATCGATTGAGGAAACATTTCCACCCGAAATGCCAAACAACAATTGCCCCATATTTTCCATAAGCGCAATCCCTGGTCGAACTGAAGGGTCAATCACACCTCCAGCAACGTTAACCGCATCGGGAACTAAATCACCAGCCAGAGCAAGCCTTACGCTCTTAGCCACTGAGATCCCTGCTTTTTCTTGTGCTTCATCGGTAGAGGCACCTAAGTGAGGAGTAACAATGATGTTTTCCAGCTCCAGTAATTTTGAACCGGTCGGTGGCTCGTTCACAAAAACATCCAGTCCAGCAGCAGCAATCCGCTTTGAACTGAGCGCTTCAAAGAGTGCATCCTCATCGATAATTCCACCGCGTGATGCGTTTACGATTCTCAAGTTTTCTTTTGCAATAGCAAACTCTTTTGCTCCAATAAGCCCAGTGGTCTCTGGTGTCTTAGGTATGTGAATCGTGATGAAATCCGAGCGCTTCATCAAATCTTCTAAACCTAAAAGTTCGACACCAATTTGCTCAGCTCTGGCCGATGTTACATACGGGTCGTAGCCAATCAGGGTTGCCCCAAATCCAGCCAAACGCTGAGCAACCAGTGTACCTATTCTTCCCAAACCAACGATTCCGATTGTCTTTTCATAAAGTTCGACACCGGTAAATTTAGATCTCTGCCACTTGCCTGCCTTTAGTGAAGCGTTGGCTTCAGGAATTTGCCTGGCTAGAGAGAAAATGTGACCAATAGCTAACTCAGCCGCAGAAATCACATTTGAGGTTGGTGCATTGACCACCATCACACCAGCGCTGGTGGCTGCTTTGATATCGACATTGTCTAAACCAACCCCCGCTCTGGCAATCACCTTGAGTTTTGTTGCATTGGCAATCACCTCAGCATCAACCTGGGTCGCAGAACGCACCAGAATTGCAGAGGCATCGGAGACCGCTTCGAGTAGCTTTTCTCGATCCGTGCCATCGACATTGCGAACTTCAAAGCCATCTCCAAGGGCAGCAACTGTTGCTGGCGATAGCTCTTCGGCTATGAGGACAATAGGTTTGCTCAAGTTGTTTTCCTAAAGGGAGGGCATTTTTTCTCGCTACATCAGCGAAGCGTAAGACAATACTAGCGAGCCTGACTTAGGGTTAAGGCGTGACCGAACGCATCTTTTACGCAGCTATATCCTCAGATGGTTTTCTTGCCGGCACTGATGGAGACATGGCCTGGGCAGAAAAGTATTTAGCCTCAGGAGAGGACTACGGTTACTTCCAACTCGTCAGCACGTCTTCAGCGATACTGATGGGCAGGGCAACCTTTGATTTTGAAATCGAAAACGGCTCACAGGGCCCAAGACCACTGCCCACCTATGTTTTGACCCACATCCCCGAGCTCTATGAGGACATTCAGGACGATAACCTCATTTTTACCGGAGGGGAAATTTCCTCCATACTAGATCTAATCGCCGAGAGGCACCCTGGGAAACTCTTTGTGATAGGTGGGGCCAACGTGGTGGCACAGCTACTAGAGGAAAAACTCATTGATGCGATGCATCTGTTTGTTTGCCCAGAGGAACTCGGCGGTGGCATCTTGGCTTTTAAAGATGATACCGCCTATAACAACTTCACGCTGACTGATGAAAAACAGTATCAGTCAGGAATCATCGAAGAGGTATACCGGCTAACTAATTGACGATCTAGTCCTCAGCGTTTTCTCTTTTGCAAAGCACACAGGCCCACTGTGGGTCATCGAAATCAATAATGCACCCGCCTAAAACCACGTTGCCTTTATCGGCTTCCTAAAAAGTTTCCTCGGTTGGAAAACCGTAAAGAATTGGCACCATTGGTAAACCGCAGGTAGCACAGTTAGGTGTTTTGCTCAAAATGCTCTCCCTTGATAAGGACCTAGATAAATAATCTAGTTCCCTAGCAACTACCTAGAATCCGGCCAACTTATTTCCGGTTTTAGAACATTTCTATCGGGCCGCTTTACCTTCTTGGTAATCATCAGAGTTCTTGATCCAAGAAAAAAGCTTGCGCAGACTTCTACCGACAGCCTCGATTGGGTGTGCTTCACCCTTTGCTCTAAGCGCTAGGAACTCTGGAGCTCCAGCATCTTGATCGGCTATAAAACGGTTAGCGAAGGTCCCATCCTGAATGTCGGTTAGCACATCACGCATGCGTTCTTTGACCTCTGGACCAATCACCCTTGGACCTGAGATGTAGTCGCCGTATTCAGCAGTGTCCGATACCGACCAACGCTGTTTGGCGATACCACCTTCATACATCAAATCAACGATTAGCTTTAGTTCGTGCAGCACCTCAAAATAGGCAACCTCTGGCTGGTAGCCGGCTTCGGTCAGTGTTTCAAAGCCATACTGAATCAGCTGTGATGCTCCACCGCAGAGCACTGACTGCTCCCCGAACAGATCCGTTTCAGTTTCCTCAGTGAAGGTTGTCTTGATGGTTCCTGCTCTGGTGCCACCGATGGCTTTCGAATAGGACAGCGCTAAATCAAATGCTCCTCCAGTTGCATCCTGCTCGACAGCGATGAGGTTTGGCACACCTCTACCGTCAACATACTCACGACGAACGATGTGTCCTGGGCCTTTAGGCGCAACCAGGAAAACATCAACATCCGCAGGCGGCTTAATAAAGCCATAGCGAATTGCGAAACCGTGTCCAAATACTAAAGCCTTGCCAGCACTCAGGTTAGGTGCGATTTCGTTGGCATAAATATCACGCTGTCTTGGATCTGGTGCCAAAATCATGATGACATCCGCCCAATTAGAAGCATCGGCCACATTCATGACCTTAAGTCCAGCTTCTTCAGCTTTCGCTTTGCTCTTCGAGCCTTCAGCGAGACCGACAACTACGTTTACTCCAGAATCCTTAAGATTTAGCGAGTGAGCATGACCCTGGGAACCATAGCCAATTACCGCGACTTTTTTTGACTGAATTAGCGCAAGATCCGCATCCTTGTCATAGAAAATTTCTGCCAATTTATTTCTCCTTATTTTTTGATAAAAATTACTTTTGCACTTTTTCAGTGATGGATTTGGATCCGCGACTCATCGCCAAAACTCCGGATTGAACTAGTTCTTTGATTCCAAAGGGTTCCAAAACTTTCAAAAAGGCCTGACACTTATTGGTCTCACCGGTGATCTCGATTATCAGCGCATCGCTGGCAACATCGATAACTCTTGCCCTAAAAAGATTCACCGCTTCCAAAACCTGTGATCTGGTTGCCGGGTCGGTCTTTACCTTAATCAACATGTGGTCGCGCTCAACTGTTGAAAGTGGTTCAAGTTCAACAACTTTTAGAACGTTGATCAATTTATTCAACTGCTTGGTAACCTGCTCAAGCGGTAAGCCTTCAACACTAACCACAACGGTAATTCTTGATAGGCCTTCGACCTCAGTCGCGCCTACCGCAAGGGATTCGATGTTGAAGCCACGTCTTGCAAAAAGGCCGGCAACTCTAGTTAGTAGTCCGGGACGGTCCTCAACCAAAAGAGAAAGAACATGCTGTGACATTACGCCTCATCCCCTTCTTCCCAAACCGGTCTTGAATCCCTGGCAAACTGAACTTCATCATTCGAAACTCCAGCTGGAACCATCGGCCAAACCATCGCATCTCGACCGACGATGAAATCAATCACCACTGGGCGGTCATTGACCTCCATGGCGGTTTTGATTGCCTGATCAACATCTTCGGCTTTTTCAACCCTGATACCGAGAGCTCCGTAAGCTTCAGCCAACTTCACAAAATCAGGCACCATCATGGTGTCGGTTCCGGTGTGCAAGTCGGTGTTTGAATAGCGCTGGTTATAAAAAAGTGTCTGCCACTGTCGGACCATACCGAGCGATGAGTTATTGATAATCGCTACCTTGATTGGGATGTTATTAATGGTGCAGGTTGCCAGCTCCTGATTGGTCATCTGGAAACAGCCGTCACCGTCGATTGCCCACACCAGTCGCTCTGGCTGACTAACCTTTGCACCCATGGCCGCTGGAACTGCATAACCCATAGTTCCTGCACCACCAGAGTTAAGCCATGAGTTAGGTCTTTCGTATTTAATGAACTGTGCCGACCACATCTGGTGCTGAC
>JBJTHM010000151.1:0-9741 GCA_046094465.1 Rhodoluna sp.
GCACTGAAAACGCTTTGGAAACTTTTTCTGGCATAAACCTTCAAGTTTTCTAAACTTGGGGCTAGGTCAAGAAATGTTTCATACTGGCCAGCAAATGAGTCCCTGATTCCATCTTCTAAGGCCGCTGAGGTTCTAACGCTGATCTTTGCTATGTTTTTAGCTGCAAAGTTGTTTTGGATTTCTTCCAAAGCGCTTAGGTTCAATTCAAAACTGGTTACTTTCGATTCCAGCGCCAAGATGGTTTCTTCAAGAGTTTTCTGATTGCCAAGATACTCTGCAATTATGTTTTCCAAATTGGCTTTATTTTCGGCTAGATCAACAAACAATTCCGTAAAAGGGATAGCCCTAAAAAATGGAACATAAACCCTAAATTTTTGTTCCAAAGCCAATAGGTTTCTGGCTTTTCCACCAAGCTCCGCTAAAGGATTAGACAAAGTGCACTCTCCAGGATGAAGAACAGGGCGGCAACTAGTCGAACTGTCTCATTAGCGTTTCTAAAGGCTATAAGGGTAATCACAACCAGGATTCCAACAATTGCAATTATTGGCTGCCCCCGAGAGAGGTAAAGAAGGGTTGAGCTCAATGCCACCAGGGCAACAATTACCCAAATTGTCTTATGTTTCCATACTGCTAGGTAGGTATCTAAGACTAAATTCCCCACCGCGTCAAAGCGAAGTTCGTATTTGCGGACAATCTCCATGAGCGCCATAAGCAATACAAATGAGCTCCAGCCAAACAAAAGCTTTTGATCAAAAGATACTTTGAACAAGTTATTTAGCCAGATCGGATAAAGCAGAAAAATCGCTTGATGGGTAATCAGGTAGATATTAAAGTGCTTAGCTAGAAATTCTTTGGCGAAGAATTCGAAGCGGGTTAGTAGTGAGTAAAGAACTATTAGGCCGTACCAGATTGACCCGAGAAGGTTATCGACCAAGAAAGCTAAACCAACCACACAGAGCAATTCGATAAAACTGGCAGTTACTCCTAGCCCCAACAATTGGCTCTTCGAGATCAGTCCGCGCTGGACCGGACGGTTTGGATAGTTTTGATTGTCGTGCGCTGAATCTTTAAACTCATCGGTAACCCTCATGCGTAGCATGAAGCATAAAAATGTTAGGGTCATCAGTCCAAGAACTGGAACGGACTGATTATCGAATAGACCGAGAATCAACGAGGCGGTTGCCAAGCTAAGCGGTGCAACCAGTACCAGCGGAAAACGTTCCGCGAAGTATGTGCTTAAAGTACCCATTTTTCCCCCGTGGAGACCAACTGACGATATCTAGTATTGGGCATTGGATGTCCTCCAGTTCGATACTAACCTAACTTGCAACTTCGAGGTGGAAGGCTGGTTAACCAAATCTTAAGTGCCTTTTGCTATCAGCCAAACGACACTGAAGATTTCTTATTTCAACAACGAGGCCATCTGTTTGTAGATGACTTTGGCGGCGTAAACCGGATTGATTCTAGTGAGAAAGTCCATGGTTTTAGCATCTTTACCAAGCACCAACCGTGGCTGGTTCTTCGCTACCGCATCCACCATTAGCCTTGCCGCGACATCAGCTTTAGTGGTTGGGAAGCTAGCACTCTGATCACCTTGCACCGGGACATTGATACCCGAATTAGCGGCGATTTTGGTTTCAATCGCGCCAGGGAAGACAATCGTCACTCCGACTTTTGTGTCTAGTAATTCGGAGCGAAGTCCCTCGGTGAAGAGTTTGATGGCAGCTTTGGACGCCTCGTATACGCTCTGACCGGGAACCGGTGCATAAGCACCCATCGAGGAAACATTCAAAATATGAGCTTCTGGCCTAGCCATCAATTCCGGCAAGAAGGCTTTGGTTAGCTGCAGCGGACCAGTGAAATTCACATTCATTACGTGAAGGGCATCTTTCATGCTTAGCTCATTCACCTTTACAAAGGGCTGAATGATTCCTGCGTTGTTAATCAATGCATCAACGCCACCTAGAGCCTTGGTAACAGCTTTGGGTAGTAATTCACATGCTTGAGCGTCGCTAACATCCAGGGGGTGAGTTGAGCATTCTCCGCCTAGAGTCTTTACCAACTTCTCTGTTTCTTTTAGCGTCTCTTCTCTGAAATCGACCAGTGCGATTTTCGCTTTGCGTCTGGCCAACTATAGGGAGATCTCTCTACCCATCCCGCTACCGGCACCAGTAACTACAAAAACTTTGCCTTGAATCTGCATGGTTTTCTCCTAGCTTTTAAGCCTATTCCTTTTCAGGTAGGCTTTTGCCATGAATCTAAATGACATTGAAATCACAACTCTAGATGGTAAAAAAACCACCTTCGGATCGCTAGCTAAGCCTGTAACTCTAGTGGTAAACGTTGCTTCCAGATGTGGTCTAAGCCCGCAGTATGAAACCTTAGAAGCGATGCAGAAGAAATACGGCGCTAAAGGATTCACTGTGGTTGGTATACCTTCTAACCAGTTCTTTCAAGAACTGAAAGACAGCTCGGATATATCCGAATACTGTTCAACTACCTGGGGAGTAACCTTCCCCATGACGGAAAAGGCTAAACTCAATGGCAAATCAGCTCACCCGCTCTACCAGGAACTAACCAAGGTCAAAGATTCTGACGGTAAAGCTGGGAACGTGAAATGGAACTTTGAAAAATTCCTAATTTTGCCAGATGGCTCGGTTCATCGATTCCGTCCAACCACAAAGCCTGATGCACCTGAGATTATTACCTTGATTGAGAAAAACCTAGCTAAGTAGCATGCTGGATATCTCGAAGACGAAAGGCAGGTTTCAAGAAAAGGAACTAGCCGGAGAGTTTTCGAATTACATCTCTCTCAACGGGGTAGAGGTTCAATACGAATTCGTTGAGGGTAAGAGCAAAGACACCTTGGTGGTCTTGCTGCATGGATTCGGGGCTAGCTCATTTAGTTATCGCAAGGTAATGCAGGATCTATCCGTTTATGGAGAAGTAGTTAGTTACGATCGACCATGTTTTGGCTTAACTGTTAGACCTAAAAGCTGGATAGGCGAAAACCCATACACCTTCCCCGCTCAGGTCAAATTACTTGATGCTGTGATAAATCACTTTGGTCCTTCCAAAAAAGTAATTCTGGTTGGTCATTCGGCTGGAGCGGGCATCGCTTCGGAATGGACGCTAGATAACCAGGACCGAGTAAAGGCACTGGTTCTAGAAGAACCAGCAATACTAAGTGCCCCACCAATAAATAAAACTGTTGGAAAACTTCTCAAATCGAAGCTCTTTGACCATCTGGGGCCAAGATTAGTCGCTGGATTTAGTAAGACTGGGATGAAAATCCTCTATAACTCCTGGCATGATCGGGCTGGAATAACCGAAGAAGTCTTAGAAAACTACACGAGACCATTGCAGGTTGTTGGTTGGGAAGCGGCCTTTTGGGAGTTCTCCAGACACGGCGTTCAATCTAGGATTCAAAACCACCTCGGAGAACTTAGGGTTCCGGTTCTCGTTTTTGTTGCTGATGACGACAGAATTATTCCACCAGAGAGCTCTAAAAAGGTAGCCAGCTTAATTCCAGGTTCAACTCTGATTGAGATCAAAAACTGCGGTCACATTCCCCATGAAGAAAAGCCAAAAGAGTTTCTAGAAAACTTACACAAGTTTATTGACCAGCAATAAAGTCAAGTTCCTGATGAGTCAACTCGACTTCTTCCATAAGTGCATCCAGTTGTTCTATTGTCCTTGCAGAAGCCAAAGGAACAGTAACACCAGGTTGTCTTCTCAACCAACTCAGTGCAACTGAAGTATTAGACACTTTGTATTCACGCGCGACATCTTCTAGACGCTTTAGCAGTTCAAGGTTTTCTTGGTTCAGGTAGTTATTAGTTACGCCTTCAGAGCGTTGCGAATCTACTTTCAAACCTTCCCTGTACTTTCCGCTGAGGAAACCACTTCCTAAGGTTGAATAAGGCAGCCCTGAGATTCCAAAATCCTCAACTGATTTCGCCCCATCAGATTCGTAAGGTTCGCGAGCGACAAGGCTGTAGCGGTTTTGCAGGGCCACATACTTAGCCCAGCCGTTTTCTTTTGAAATCTTTAGAGCTTCGTCTAGTCGTTCGTAGGTGTAGTTTGATGCCGCGATGTAGCGGACTTTACCTGATTCAACCAGAGCGTTGAAGCCATCAAGGGTCTCTGCCAAATCCGTTTCTAGATCATCTGAGTGAGCGTAGTAGATATCTATGTGGTCAGTTTGCAGTCGTTCCAAGCTGTCGTTGCAGGCGGCAATGATGTTTGCCTTGGAAAGACCCTTTCTCCGTTCCAGCATCGCTACCTTGGTTGCGATAACCAGATCAGATCTATTGCCTTTTAGTTTCAGATAGTTTCCGATGATGGTTTCGCTTTCACCACCGGAGTTGCCATCTTTCCAGGCCGAATAAACATCAGCTGTGTCGATAAAGTTACCGCCCAGTTCAGTAAATCTGTCAAGAAGCTTGAAGGATTCAACTTGGCCTGCTGTCCAGCCAAAGACGTTTCCGCCAAAACAAACGTTAGAAACCTCTAAATTAGTTTTTCTAAGCTTTGGCAACTACTTATTCCTGGTAGCAATCAGCGACGCGAGGGTTGCAATAAACAGGGTGGTAAGAATCACACCCAGAGACACATCAGTTGTTATCTCAGGTAGCGAGGTGACTTTATTTCCACCATTGATAAATGGCAATTCATTTTTTTGCAAAGCGTGAATTGTAAGTTTCAAACCAATCCAGCCAAGAATCACTGAAAGACCAAGACCTAGATACTTCAGTCTGGTTAATAGTCCAGCGATTAAGAAATACAGGTGACGCAAACCTAAGAGAGCAAAAGCGTTAGCAGTGAAGACGATGTAAGGCTCTTTGGTAAGACCATAAACAGCGGGGATGCTGTCTAGGGCAAAGAGAATATCAGCGCTACCTATGGCAATCATGGCGAACAAAAGTGGGGTGTAATAGCGTTTTCCATCTTTCTTTATGGAGATTTTTGCCCCGTGGTAGTCATCAGTTACGTTTACCCTCTTCTTAATGAATTCGATGAACTTTCCACCTGGAGGTTCGTCTGCATCATGAGACTTGAAGTGATCGCGAACCAGAGTGTATGCCGTGTAAATCAGGAAAGCTCCGAAGATGTAGAACACCCAAGAGAAGGCTGAAATAGCAACTGCACCGATAGCGATGAAAATAAATCTCAGTACCAGAGCAATCAAGATACCTACCGTTAGGGCCTGACGCTTGGCCTTCTCTGGAACTGCCAATTTTGTAAAGATGATTAGGAAGACAAACAGGTTGTCAATGGAAAGGCTGTATTCGGTAATGAAACCGGCTAGATACTCCTCGCCATACTGAGAACCCCAGGTTTGATTTACAACAAGCACGAAACCCAGAGCACAGGCTAAAAATACGCTTGTGAAAATAGCCGATTCCTTGAAGGTTGGGTCACCATTTCGCTTCACCTGGAATATCAAATCAACGACGATTACGGCGGTGATGATTGCAGCAGTGATTAGCCAGATTTCTAGGGGTACGTTCATCGAGGGAGTAGTCATGACTTAATCCTAACTGAATCTTAGAGGCGGCAAATTTGGGCAGTTGAGCCCGATTGGCAGGGTGGTCAGTGGATTAGTTTGCAAACGATTCAATCGGGGGGCAGGAGCAAACTAGATTCCTATCGCCGTAGACGTTATCGATTCGGTTCACAATCGGCCAGTACTTATTCCTAAACTGCTGTGCTGGGAATACTGCAACTTCTCTTGAATATTTCCGATCCCAGTCAGCCACCAAACTCTTTGCAGTGTGCGGTGCGTTTCTCAGCGCTGATTCTTCAATTGAGTAAGAGCCCTTTGCGACTTCATCGATTTCAGCTTTGATTGCCAACATGGCCTGAATGAATCTCTCAATCTCAGACATCGGTTCTGATTCGGTTGGTTCAATCATTAATGTTCCAGCCACTGGGAAAGACATAGTTGGCGCGTGGAAACCATAGTCAATCAAACGCTTGGCGATGTCTTCTCCAGTAACTCCGGAGTCCTTAGTGATTCCACGAATGTCGATGATGCACTCGTGGGCAATCAAACCGTTTTTACCGGTATACAAAAGCGGGTAAGCGTGCTCAAGTTTTTTCGCGATATAGTTTGCTGAAAGAACCGCAACCGCAGTTGCATCTTTCAAACCAGCATTACCCATCATTCGGATATAGGCCCATGAAATAGGAAGGATGCTTGCCGAACCGAATGGGGCTGCAGACACAGGACCGTAGTTGGGTAGCTCTGCCTGAGCTTGACCGTGACCGGGCAAGAAAGCCGCCAGATGTTCTCTCGCTGCGACTGGTCCGACACCAGGGCCGCCACCGCCATGCGGGATGCAGAAGGTCTTGTGCAGATTGAGGTGTGAAACATCTCCACCAAATGAGCCGAACTTGGCAAAACCGACAACCGCGTTGGTATTTGCGCCATCGATATATACCTGGCCGCCAGCTTGGTGAACTCGATCACAGATCTCTGCAATCGCCTCCTCATAAACTCCATGAGTTGATGGGTAGGTGACCATGAGGGCAGATAATTTATCTCCAGCCTCGGCAATTTTCTGGTTTAGATCCGAAACATCCACGTTGCCTTTATCGTCACAGGCCACCACTACAACACTCATTCCGGCAAGCACCGCTGATGCGGCATTGGTGCCGTGTGCTGAGGAGGGAATTAGGCAGATTGTTCGTTGTTTATCGCCACGAGATAGGTGATAGCCACGGATTGCTAAAAGACCTGCTAGTTCACCCTGGCTACCAGCATTCGGTTGCAGTGAAATATCTGAGTAGCCAGTGACATCCGATAACCATGAGGTTAGTTGGTTGATTAGTTCAAGGTATCCGGCGACATCCTCTTTTGGAGCAAATGGATGTAGTCCAGCAAACTCTGGCCAGGTAACAGCTTCCATTTCAGTAGTTGAATTCAACTTCATGGTGCACGAACCAAGCGGAATCATCCCTCTATCTAGCGCAAAGTCATAATCAGCAAGACGCTTGAGGTATCTGAGCATCGCGGTTTCACTGTGATAGGTGTTGAAGACCTCATGGGTTAGATAGGAACTTGTTCTTGCTAGTTCAAGTTTTAGTTCAACTTGGCTCTCTAGGCCCTTTACTCCAAAAGCCTCCAGGACATCAACCAAAGTTTCTTCAGAAGTGGTCTCATCTACTGAGATGCCAATGCAGTCAGCAGCAATAAGATTTAGCGTGATGTTTTTTGCTCGAGCCGTAGTAAAGACCTCTTGAGCGTTCACGCCACACACTTCAAAAGTGTCAAAGAATTCCTTCGTTGGCACATGAATCCCAGCAGCTTTCAGTGAACCAGCCAAGCGATGAGCTTTTGACCAAACATCAGATGCGATGGCTTTGAGTCTTTCTGGACCGTGATAGACGGCATACATTCCAGCCATCACAGCTAAGAGAACCTGCGCAGTGCAGATATTTGAAGTTGCTCTTTCACGCCTGATGTGTTGCTCTCTGGTTTGCAGGGTTAGTCGGTAGCCGGGAGATCCGTCAGTAGTGATTGAAACCCCGACAAGTCTGCCCGGCATACTTCTTTCGAGATCTTCACGAACAGCTAGGTATCCTGCGTGTGGTCCACCGAATCCCATCGGAACGCCGAAGCGCTGGGTTGATCCGACGACCACATCGGCTCCCATCTCACCCGGTGGGGTAATCAAAGTTAGTGCCAGTAAATCAGCTGAGGCCAGAGCAACGGCACCTTTTTGGTGAGCGTGCGCAAAGATTCTGCTCAGATCATAGATTTCGCCAGAGGCTCCTGGATACTGAGCGAGCACTCCGAAGAAATCTCCTTCAAGTAATTCTGGATTGGTGGAGGCTTCTTTGAGATCAAAATACTTAACTTCGATTCCGACAGGTTCGGCTCGATGATCTAGGAGCGCTTTAGTTTGTTTGAAGATGTCGCTGGAGACGTAAAAGACATTGCTTTCAACATTTGAAGTTCTTCTTGCAATTAGCATGGCCTCAACAGCTGCTGTGCTTTCATCGAGCATCGAAGCGTTGGCCGTTTTCATGCCGGTCAGATCGGTGACCATGGTCTGGAAATTGATGAGCGCTTCTAATCGACCCTGAGAGATTTCTGGTTGGTAAGGCGTGTATGCGGTATACCAGGATGGGTTTTCCAGCACGTTGCGTTTGATAACAGCAGGGGTATGAGTGTTGTAATAACCCTTACCGATCAGAGAAGTCGTGATTCTGTTCTTACTGGCAATTTTTCTCAGTTCAGCAATTGCTCCTGCTTCGCTTACTGCCAGTGGCAGAGTTGAATCTCCGACAAACTTGATGGCATCCGGTAGTGCTGCATCGAGTAAGTCTGCGAGGGAGTTGTAGCCGAGAAAAGAAAGCATGTCCTGCTGATCTTTAGCATCCGGCCCGATGTGACGATATTTGAAGTCTTCGTGGGCAAATACCATTTTTATCTTTTTTAGCCCTCACCGGTTAGAGCGTCATACTCAGCTGCGCTGAGAAGTTCAGGAAGTGAAGTGAAACGCACCTTGATCAGCCAGCCTGTGCCAAATGGATCTGTATTCACAGTTTCAGGTGCATCAATAACCGTGTTGTTAACCTCAACCACCTCACCATCGAGCGGAGCATAAAGTTCACCCACCGATTTGGTTGATTCAATCTCGCCACAGATTTTCATGTAGGTGGTCGATGCCCCTACTTTTGGCAAGTCTACGAAAACCACATCGCCGAGTTTCTCTGCGGCGTATTTAGTGATACCAATGGTTGCGACATCTCCGTCGATCTGCACCCACTCGTGTTCTTTGGTGTAGCTGAGGTTAGTTGGATTGCTCATCATTGTTCCTTTTGGGTTATTTTGAACGCTTATAAAAAGGTAGCTTTACCACTTTCATCGCCAAGCGGGTTCCTCGAATGTCTACCTCGACATCGGTTCCTACTTCAGCAAAGTCTTTGGAAACATATCCCATAGCAACAGGGTAGCCCAGAGTTGGCGAGAGAGCTCCCGAGGTGACTAAACCTATTTGGGTTTGGCTGCTGAATATGGGGTAATCGGCTCTAGCTGCACGTTTTCCATCGCCCCGAAGACCAACCAGAACCTTTTCCGGTTCTCTTTGGCTTAGTTCATGAAGAGCGGATTTGCCAACAAAATCCTCATCTCGATCTAGTTTCACAACCTTGCCTAGCCCTGCCTCATAGGGATTTACATCGAGAGATAGCTCATGGCCGTAAAGTGGCATACCGGCTTCCAATCGAAGCGTGTCCCTTGATGCCAGCCCGCATGGTTGAATACCGAAGTCTAGGAGAGTTTTGAAAACTGACACTGCATTTGCTGCCGGAATCAGCACTTCAAATCCGTCTTCTCCGGTATATCCAGTCCTGCACAAAAATGTCGGGATGCCATCTAGGTTGCCTTTAGCAATTGAGTAGTAGGGGAGTTCTGCTAGATCAATTTCACAAACGTTCTGTAGCAGAGCTGTTGCTTTTGGTCCCTGAACTGCCAAGAGAGCAAATTCATCACTGCGATCTTGAACCCCGACAAAACCTTGTAACATTGCTCGCTGCTCTAAAGCTTCGACGACGGCATATCGGTTCCCAGCATTTGCAATAACTAGGAATTCATCTGCTGCTAGTCGGTAAACAATTAGGTCGTCAATAATTCCGCCTCTAGCATCGCAAATCAAAGAGTATTTTGCCTTACCAACTTTGATGGCGGATGCCTGGATGACAAGTGCGTAATCCAAAAAGGATGCCGCT
>JBJTHM010000152.1:0-2692 GCA_046094465.1 Rhodoluna sp.
GACCATAGCAAAACCAATCCCAAAGCCAACAGTTGAAAAAGCCAGTTATGTAGTCCCAGTTGGTGAACCAGAAACCTTAGTCTCTGGTTTGAAGGCACCCTGGGAGGTTCTCTTTCTCCCTGATGGTCAAGCTCTTATAGATGAGCGCGATTCAGGAACCATTTTGCAGATTGGTAAAGACTTCTCTGTCACCCATGTTGCCTTCACCAGAACCACTCCACCATGTGAGAAATTCTGTGAAGGTGGAACTCTAGGTATGGCCTATGCCGCTGATCGCCCCGATAACAAACTGAGTTTGTTCATTTTTCTCACCACTGATAAAGACAATCGAATCTTGAAATACGATCTCGATAAAGTTGGCAACGATTGGCAACTGAGCAATAAGCGGGTTTTTCTAAAAGGCATTGATAGAAGTGGTAAGTCAACCACTCACAATGGTGGACGCTTGAGCATCGGCCCTGATGGAAAACTCTGGGTTAGCTTAGGTGATGCAGGTCAACTTGGAGTTACCTCACAGAACTGGAATCGTTTGGGTGGTTCTATTCTTCGCATAAACCTAGATGGCAGTGTTCCTGAAGATAATCCAAGGCCAGGTTCATTTGTTTGGGCTAAAGGGCTTAGAGACACACAGGGCATGGCTTGGGATAACTACGGGAATATGTGGACCACAGAGTTTGGCCAAGACACTTGGGATGAACTAAACCTTATGGAAAAAGGTAAGAACTACGGTTGGCCAATAGCTGAGGGGCTCTATAAATATGTCCCAACCGAATTGCCGCCGGGTAAGCCGGATTCAAATACACAGGGAACTGCAGAGTCTCCAGCTCCTGAGCCTGAGATTCCAGATATGCCTTCGGATCAGGAACTCATCACTGACCCGAGATACGCACCACCGGTTCTAACCTGGCATCCAGCAGATGCTGCCTGCAGTGGTATCAGCTTCATTCAGGGTTCACTTATCTCTGCCTGCCTCAGGGGTGGAAAGCTATGGGTAATTCCGGTTATCGGTGACAAGCAGTTGGGTGAGCCACTACCTTATCTCACTGGACAGTTTGGTCGTATTCGCAAAGCAACATTGGCACCGGATGGTTCTCTGTGGCTGATTACCAGTAACAAGGATGGACGCGGTGGTTGGTCCAAAGGCGGAGAGAATCGTCTAGATGATCGAGTAATCCGAGTCCAACTAAAGAAGATTTACTATTAAAAATCTTTTAGAGCTTGATCAATAATATCGAGACTGAATATTCTGCTGTGCTCAAAGCCTTCATATACTTTTAGCTTTGCTCCAGTTACCTTCGCTGCTAGCCAGATGCTGCAAGTCATATCCACATTTTTATCTTTATCCCCGGTGATTACCTGGAGTGGTTTTGAGATATCAGAAACATCAAACCCGTAATCAACCAGCATTGAGTATTCATCCAGCATCCAACCGCGGACACCAGATTCAAAAGCAAGATCTTTTTGAGCCAGCCTAAATGTTGCATCTGCTGAATTCATCCATGATTTAGTCTCCTCATCAGCATTCTCAAATGCTGCTTTTGGATCCTGCGCTGAGTACTCCTGTTGCCAAGCTAAAAAGCGCTGCTCGAGGTTATCTTCCCAGCGCCTAACCTCTTCAAAAACTTTCAACTCATCCTCGGGAGAATTTTCTAGCGGGTTCACATCAGGAAGATTGGTTGGCACCATGGTGGCAAAAGCAATACCAGCAACACAGGAATCCAACAGTGCTAGATCGGCAAGTGCCCTGGGTCCGCCACCGGAATAACCAATAGTTCTAAACTCCTTGAAACCTAAGTGAAGCACTACTGATTGGGTCACAGCCGCATCATCTCGGATAGGTCTTCTACCAACCACGGTTGATTGCATGTATCCCTGCCTAACTGGGGCTGCCACAGAATATCCGTGTGAGCTAAACACCTCTAGCATCTGAGGTGACATCGGCCTAGGAGCTGGGGTGCCATGATGCCAAACGATTAGTTTGTCTCCACCCTCGTGCCAGTAGGTTTGGGTGATTACGCCAGGCGCCGTTTCAATTAGCAGTTTCTCCATGCTTAAAGGTTAATTGGTTTGCTCTTTTTAGTCGCCTATGAAGAAGGCAATAATCCTGGCCCAAAGTACTGAGAGCCCAATCAATACACAACCAAGGGCTAGTGGGACTGCAGCCAGAGTTCCAGCATAAGATTCCTTTTCATAATTCAGGCTTAGAGCTTCGATGTAATACTGCCGGGTATAAGGCATGAGCAGGATTTCTAGGCCGATAACAATAAGCCCAATAATCAAAATGAATGAGCCAATCAGGAACATAATTCTGGCTGAGGGGTAAGGGCTATTAAGTTTGGACCCACTCGCCTCACAATTAGGGCAAGTTGAAACATCGGTTGCTAATCTTGTGCGACAGTTATAGCAAAACTGTGGCGATTGCCCGGCAAGATATCTAAGGCTACGACCAAGCCAGTTTCTTTTTGGAGCTTCGGTCATCGGATCTTTCGATACTTTTTATTAGCTAGAGCGATGATAAACATTACTAGACCGACTAGGCCAAGAATGATTCCAATGCCGGTTAGCAAGATACCTTGGAAAAACAGGTCCACACCACCTTTGAAATCTAGTGGCGTATACATAACACCCGTGGTTAGTAGATACCAGTATGTGATTGGGCCGAAGCCCAGAACTACACCGAGAATACTAAATA